>JANMDE010000332.1:0-1806 GCA_031376105.1 Variovorax sp.
GAGTTTATTGCTTTTTAACCAAGTCTCCATCGTGGGTTTGCTGGCCAACGTGCTGGCCATTCCTTGGGTGACGCTGGTGATCACACCGCTGGCATTGGCGGGCACCGTGTTTGCGCCGCTGTGGGATGGCGCGGCGCTGGCTGTGCAGGCGCTGGGCGCGGTGTTGGCTGGATTGGCAACATTTCCATATGCTACGTTTTCTATAGCATCAGGCGCAGTTTTTATAACGGGGTTTGCCCTGTTTGGCGGTATTTTGTTGGTGATGCGGCTACCTTGGGCGCTGCGCTGCGCAGGTGCGCTCATGATGTTGCCGATGCTGCTTGCCGCGCCGCCGCGCCCAGCGCAGGGTGAGTTTGCTTTATTGGCGACCGATATTGGCCAAGGTAATGCCGTGCTCGTGCAAACTGCCAACCACAGCCTGCTCTACGATGCTGGCCCCCGCTTCTCCCGTGAGAGCGATGCTGGTCAACGCACCCTCGTTCCGTTGTTGCGCGCCTTGGGTGAGAAGCTAGATGTACTGATGGTCTCGCATCGGGATGCCGATCATATTGGTGGCGCAGCGGCGGTGCTGAAAATGCAGCCTGAGGCTAAACTTTTAAGTTCGATAGAGAACGAGCACGAACTGCAAGCCGTGCGTCCAAGCCAGCGCTGCATCGCCGGGCAAAACTGGCAATGGGACGGCGTCGATTTTCAAGTGTTGCACCCATCAGCCACAGATTACGAGGTTGCGCAAAAACCCAATGCGATGAGCTGCGTGCTGCACATCAGCAACGGCCGCCAAACAGCACTGTTGGTCGGCGATTTAGAAGCTGCGCAAGAGCAAAGGCTCCTAGCTCAAACTGCACCATTGCAGGCAGATTTTCTTCTGGTACCACACCACGGCAGCAAAACCTCGTCTACGCCGCAGTTTCTAGATGCTGTCCAGCCCCAGTTTGCCGTGGTGCAAGCGGGCTATCGCAATCGGTTTAACCATCCGGTGCCAGAAGTGATGCAGCGGTATAGCGAACGATATATCCGCATCATCGAAAGCCCAGTCTGCGGTGCGGCAGGGTGGGAAAGTACCCGGCCTACGCAAATACGCTGCGAGCGAGACACGGCGCGTCGCTACTGGCATCATCGCTTGCCCTAGGCAGCGAATGGCCTATTTCTTGCTATGCTGCAATCATGACAGTTCTTAAATTTGATGAAATGCAGGCGTCGTCCAGCAGCGTGCGGCCTCACTACGCTCGATATGACCAATGGCTGGCTAAGCAGCCGAGTGATGGGATGCGGGCGCGGCGCGATGAGGCGGAGATGGTGTTTCGCCGTGTGGGCATCACCTTTGCTGTGTATGGCGAGAAAGACGAAGATGGCGCGGGCGCTGAGCGCTTGATTCCGTTTGATCTGATCCCGCGCATCATTCCGGCGCACGAATGGACGATCATGGAAAAAGGGTTATTGCAGCGCGTCACGGCGCTGAACCGCTTCATTCATGATGTCTATCACGATCAAGAGATTCTGAAGGCTGGCGTTGTTCCGGCGGATCAGATTCTGCGGAACGCGCAATTTCGCCCCGAGATGGTGGGCGTGACCGTGCCGCGCGAAATATACAGCCACATCGCCGGGATTGATATCGTGCGCGCGCCCAATGCAAAAGGCGAGGGCGAGTATTACGTGCTGGAAGACAACCTGCGCGTGCCCAGCGGCGTCAGCTACATGCTGGAAGATCGCAAGATGATGATGCGGCTTTTCCCCGAGCTGTTCAGCGAAAACCGCGTGGCACCGGTGGCGCACTACCCCGATTTGTTGTTGGAGACCCTGCGCGCC
>JANMDE010000354.1:0-2777 GCA_031376105.1 Variovorax sp.
AGAATAAGGGCAAGCGAAATTCGGTTCATGCAATAACTATAGCACAGTAATTTTGCAGCGCAAGCGCGAACCTGCCATCTCAGAACAAGGGGGCTTGGCGCACGTCTTGCGATGGCGGCACGAAAGCGCCCATGTCCAGCGGGATGCGCACGCGGTTGAAGCCGTGCTTTCTACAAGCCGCTTCAAAGCGCTTCTTCATCAGCTCCGCCCAGATGCCTTGGCCCTTCATGCGCGTGGCGAAATTTGCGTCGTAGTCCAAGCCGCCGCGCATATCCTTCACACGCGCCATCACACGCTCGGTACGCTGCGGAACATGCTGATCAAGCCATTGCCGAAACAGCGGTGAGACCTCCCAAGGCAATCGCAGCACACTGTAAAACGCGCTTCTTGCGCCCGCATCCCAGGCGGCCTCCAACACCTGCTCCATGTCTTCATTCACAAACGGAATCTGCGGCGCGACGCTCACGCCCACCGGCACGCCTGCGCGCGCGAGCTTTTCAATCGTCTTTAAGCGGCGATGCGGCGCAGCGGCACGCGGCTCTAAAATGCGCGCCAGTTGCGCATCCAGCGTGGTGATGGTGATGTAGACCGCTGCAAGCTGGCGGCGCGCCATGGGAATGAGCAAATCCAAATCACGCTCCACACCACTGGATTTTGTCACCAAGCTCAGCGGATGCCCCACTTCGCTCAGCAGCTCAATCAACGAGCGCGTGAGCAAGAGAGTGCGCTCCACGGGCTGATAGCAATCAGTGGCCGAGCCAATGTTGATCAAGCTGGGAATGTAATGCCTGCGCGACAACTCTTGGCGCAGCACTGCAGCGATGTTGCTCTTGGCGATGATCTGCGTTTCAAAATCTAAGCCCGGCGAGAGCCCCAAATAGCTGTGTGTGGGCCGCGCATAACAATAAATGCAGCCATGCTCGCAGCCGCGATACGGGTTCACCGAATAATCAAAATAGATATCTGGCGAATCATTTTTATTGATCGCAGTGCGCACCTCTTCCATACGTACCTGCGTGACTGGCGGCGAGCGGCTTGCCGCATCTACAGCGCCTAAATCCAGCGTGTCCCACCCATCGTCAAACTCTGCGCGCTGATCTCTGTTGAACCGATGCGCCATGCGGCTCACAGCCCCACGCCCTTTGAGCGCACTCAAGGGCACGATGTGATCAGGGACGGGAATGGGATGTTTGGCCACATCCCATTTTACTGATTATATTTACAGTTTGTATGGCGAGCTTAAAGCTTCCACTTCTCCAGCAGCTTTTCTGGTGACATGCTGTCGTAGCCTTCGAAGGGTTGGTGAATCCACGGGTTGGTGGGGAGGTGTTCGACGGAATAGTCGCAATCGAACACGGAAACCGCCTTCGTCCAAATCACGGCGGTGCGCAATTCGGTGATGGGGGCGTAGTTGCCTTTGAGCAAGTCAACCACGGCCTTTAAGGTGTGGCCGGAATCGGCGAGATCATCCACAAGCAGCACTTTGCCGGCAATTTCACCCTTGGGCGTGGTGATGAAACGGGCGATATCGAGGTGGCCTTGCACGGTGCCTTCGCTGGCGCGATACGAGCTGGTGCTCATGATGGCCAGGGGCTTATTGAAGATGCGGCTCAAAATATCACCGGGGCGCATGCCGCCACGCGCGAGGCACAGGATGGTGTCAAACTGCCAGCCACTTTGATGGATTTTGAGCGCGAGCTTTTCAATCAGGTTGTGATATTCGTCGTAGCTGACGTAGAGGTGTTTGCCGTCTTCTGTGAGCATGCTTGTCTCCAAAGGGTTAGTGAGGTAAGAGATTTAATACCGGACGCAAAGGGCGCAAAAGTGACGCAAAAGACGCAAAAAAGAAAAAATCAATCAAATGAAAAAACATAGAAATTGTTTCGAGTTAAATCATCTTACTTTTTATTTTTAATTCTCTTTTTTGCATCTTTTGCGTCACTTTTGCGCCTCTTGCATCCGGTATTTGAATTAAAAACTTAAGCCAAATAAGGGTGTTTGATCAAAATCGTGTGATCCCGGTCTGGGCTGGTGGACACGATGTGAATGGGCACGCCGGTCACTTGCTCGATGCGTTGCAAATACAGGCGGGCTTGCACGGGGAGCTTGGCAAGCTCAGTGACACCCACCGTGCTCACGCTCCAGCCTTCCAGGATTTCGTAAATCGGTTTGCAGCGAGCGATGTCTTCTGCGCCCATGGGCAGGATATCGGTTTGCTCGCCATCGAGTTCGTAGCCAACACAGATGTTGAGTTCTTTCAAGCCGTCGAGCACATCGAGCTTGGTGATGCACAGGCCGCTCAATCCGTTGACTTGCGCACTGCGTTTGAGCAAAGCTGCATCAAACCACCCGCAGCGGCGGCTGCGCCCTGTCGTCACACCCTTCTCAGCGCCCACCGTGCTCATGTGATAGCCAGGGGTGCCGGGCTTTTCCCAATCGAGCTCGGTGGGGAAAGGGCCACCGCCCACGCGGGTGCAGTAAGCCTTGGTGATGCCCAAGATGTAGTGCAGCATGCCCGGGCCCACGCCTGCGCCGGCTGAGGCATTGCCTGCGACGCAGTTGCTGGAAGTGACGAACGGATAGGTGCCGTGATCGACATCGAGCAACGTGCCTTGCGCACCTTCAAACAGCAAATTCACCCCTTGTTTGTGTGCTTCATTGAGCTCGCGCGAGACATCAGCCATCATGGGCCTCAGCAACTCGGCATGCTTCATCGCTTCATCAAAAATCGGTTGAAATTCAAGCGCGGGCGCATGCAAATACGTGGTCATCACATG
>JANMDE010000355.1:0-9038 GCA_031376105.1 Variovorax sp.
CTGCTGGCGTTCAGGCCTGCGCGATCACCACCAAGACCATTAAAACAGGCTAAATAGCCCGGTTCGTCTTGCGCCCTCCCCGGACACAGACGAGCCGGGGCAAAGTAGCCTTAACACGCGATTTGAAACTTTGAAAGGGCAATGCAAATGAAAGTAGGAAACACCGTCGGACTCGTGGGCTGGCGCGGCATGGTCGGCTCTGTGCTGATCGACCGCATGATCGCGGAAAAAGATTTCGACCTGATCGAACCCGTCTTTTTCTCCACCTCGAACGCAGGCGGCGCAGCCCCCGCACAAGCTAAAAATGAGAAAACGCTCAAGGATGCGTTTGACATCAACGCCTTGAAGCAATGCGACATCATCATCACCGCGCAAGGCGGCGATTACACCAGCGAAGTCTTCCCCAAGCTGCGCGCCACCGGCTGGAATGGCCATTGGATTGATGCCGCCTCCACGCTGCGCATGAGCCCGGACGCCGTGATTATTCTTGATCCGGTCAACATGCCTGTGATCAAGAATGCACTGGCCCGCGGCGGCATCAACTGGATCGGCGGCAACTGCACCGTCAGCTGCATGCTGATGGGCGTGGGCGCGCTCTACAAAGCGGGCTTGGTGGAATGGATGTCTACCCAAACCTACCAAGCGGCCTCCGGGGGCGGCGCACAACACATGCGCGAGCTGCTCACGCAATACGGCAGCTTGTACTCGGAAGTGAAATCCCTGCTCGACGACCCGAAAAGCGCGATTTTGGAGATTGACCGCAAAGTCGCCGCCCGCCAACGCGCTTTGGCTGGCGATGAAGTGGCCAATTTCGGTGTGCCGCTCGGCGGCTCGATCATTCCTTGGATTGACAAAGATTTGGGGCTTGGGAAGCCGCCGCATTCCGACGGATGGGGCGTGAGCAAAGAAGAGTGGAAAGGCATGGCCGAGACCAACAAAATCATGGGGCTGGGCGAAGGTTTCACCACGCCTGCCATTCCAGTGGATGGTTTTTGCGTCCGCGTGGGCGCGATGCGCTGCCACAGCCAAGCTTTGACCTTCAAGCTCAAAAAAGACGTGCCCTTGGCTGACATTGAAGCCATGATCGCTCAAGATAACGCTTGGGTGAAAGTGATTCCTAACACCCGCGAAGCCACGCTGGCCGGGCTCACGCCTGTGGCTGTGACGGGCACAATGACGATTCCGGTGGGTCGTATTCGCAAAATGGCCATGGGGCCGCAATATCTGGGCGCTTTCACGATTGGTGACCAGCTTTTGTGGGGTGCTGCGGAGCCATTGCGCCGGATGCTCAGGATCTTGTTGGAAGCCTGAGGTTCTTGGCAAAATCTCTCTATTCGCCCTTATAGAATAAGAATAGCTTGCTACATTTTCTGTAGCACTTTTGTTGTTTTTTTTGCTATTTTGGTACCCGGAGGGTTTCTATTGGCATGCGGCGGCTGCGAGTTTGACGCACAACCGCGGCCCTCAGACAGGGGATACCCAACATCGGTCAGCGGCGATGCCTCAAACACGCGGCCTGTCTGCATCTCTCGTGATCGACGCTTAACGATCGTCGCTACTACGACTTCAAAATCGCTGCGTTGGCAAACGCACGCGATCAAACGCGACCTCAAAAATGCGCGAGAAACACCAAAAACACCGAATTTGTTACAAATACGGCCACTTTTCAAAGCCCATCCCAAAAGAACGCAATAAGCACAAAAACCCGTTACGACCCGTTTGCGTTGTCACCAGACAACAAAAAATGCCGCGAAATGGCAGGATAATCAAGGGGTTTAAAACCTTAGACCAATTCTTAGCTTGTCAAGCTAACTAGTTGATGTTAAGGTTCTTTTTCCGAAAAAAGTATTGAGGCACGTGTGCGCAAAATGACTACAAACCCCGTTACGCCATCGCAACCCGTTCAGGGGCTGGTTGAGGCTTGCGTCACACCGCAAAGCTCTTGGCGCACCCCGATTGCCGCCGCCATCTTGGCCATGGTTCTTGGTTTCGCATCCCAAGATGCCTCGGCGCTGGCCTTAGGCCGTGTGAATGTGTTGTCAGCCTTGGGTGAGCCCTTGCGCGCTGAGATTGATGTGCCTGAAATCACTGCCGAAGAGGCAGCGAGCCTGCGTACATCGGTGGCCAACCCAGAGGCTTTCCGTGCTGCGGGTCTCGAATACAACCAAGCCTTGAGCACCGTTCAAATCAGCTTGCAGCGCCGCGCCAATGGCACGGCCTTTCTGCGCCTCTCCAGTGACCGCAGCATCAACGATCCTTTTGTTGACTTGATTCTTGAAGCCAGTTGGGCGTCGGGCCGCATTGTGCGCGACTACACCATGCTGTTTGACCCCTCCAACATGCGCCCAGCAGCGGCCCCGGCGGCTCCCGCAGCCACTTTGCCGGCCTCCGGTTCTGCCCCCGCATCGTCAGCAAACCAGACACCTGGGCGCCCCGCCGCAACAGCGCCAGCCTCCGCGCCTCGCGCTGCTCGCAACGAGCCCGCTCCCAAATCCAGCCCAAAAGCAGCTGACAAACCCGCCGCGCCTGCTCCCAAAGACGGTGTGGCCGTCAAAAACGGTGACACAGCAGCCGCCTTAGCCGCACGCTACAAGCCTGCCGGCATTTCTTTAGATCAAATGCTGGTGGCCATGCTTCGCGCCAGCCCCGATGCGTTCATCAGCAACAACGTCAACCGCCTTAAATCTGGCGCTGTGATTGACATGCAGGCGGCTTCCAACAGCGCCCCCAGCACGGCCGAGGGCGAGGCCAAGCAAACCATCGTGGCTCAAGCCAAAGATTTCAATGAATTTCGCCGTCGCCTAGCCGCAGGCGCACCGACAGCCACTGCCGTTGCGCCAAGCCGCGCAGCAGGTGGCAAGGTGCAGGCCAATGTGAGCGAGCCCAAGGCACAAGCCACCGCGCCTGACAAGCTCACTTTGAGCAAAGGCTCAGTTGCTGCAAAAGCCAAAGAAGATGCCATTGCGAAAGACAAGCAAGCCAAAGACAACGCAAGCCGCGTGGCTGAGCTTTCTAAAAATATTCAAGATCTGAGCAAACTTGGCACCACTACCGTGGCCAAGCCCGGTGCGCCTTCCGCTGCGCCCGCCGCAGCTGCGGCCAGCGGCCCCGGCGTGAAGCTTGCGGGCAGTGCGCCTGCCATGCCCGCAGCAGCGCCTGCTACAGCACCTGTGGCAACAGCCACCAAAGCCGCCACGCCCAGCGTCGCTGCTCCCGCTCCCGCTGTAGCCCCTGCCCCAACACCCACCCCCGCGCCACTCGCCGCGGCTGTTGCTACTGCAGCTTCAGCCGCCAAAGCAAGCGCTTCTGCGCCCACTCCTGTGACAGCCGCCACCAGCACGGTGGCAAGCGCGGCCACGGCCACCAGCGCCGCCGCCGCAACAGCCACCACCCCATCGCCTTCTGTCACAGCCGCTCCGGCTGTGGCTGCCGCTTCTGCGCCGACGCCCGTTGCCGTAGCCAAACCTAAAGCGCCGCCGCCACCGCCTCCACCTGAGCCCAGCTTCATTGACGACATGATGGCCAATCCTTTGGTACCCGTCGGCGCGGCTGGATTGCTCGCAGGCTTGGGTGGCTTGGCTTTCTGGCGCATTCGTCAGCGCAAAAAAGCAACGCAAGTTGATAGCTCCTTTTTAGAGAGTCGTTTGCAACCGGATTCATTCTTTGGCGCATCGGGCGGTCAGCGGGTTGACACGGCCGACTCAGGCTCTGCGGCGGGTGCAGGCTCTTCGATGGTCTATTCACCAAGCCAGCTTGATGCCGCAGGCGACGTAGATCCCGTGGCAGAAGCCGATGTTTACTTGGCCTATGGCCGGGATTTGCAGGCCGAAGAAATTCTCAAAGAAGCTATGCGGACCAGTCCGTCTCGCGTGGCGATTCATGCCAAGCTGATGGAAATTTATGCCAAGCGCCGCGATGTCAAAGCGTATGAAGGCGTGGCCAAAGAGGCTTTCAATCTCACGCAAGGCGCGGGCCCAGAATGGGATGCTGCCAGCGCAACGGGGCGTGAAATGGATCCTTCCAACCCACTCTACAGCCAAGGCAACGCGCCCAGCGGTGCAGGCATGGCTGGCAGTGTGATGCTTGGCGGTGCAGCCCTCGCCACTGCGGCCTTCAGCGCCACCAGCACGGTGCCGCAGCAAGCCATGCCGCAAGCCAACGATGATTTTGATATCGACCTCGATCTTGACTTCAGCTCCGGTAGCGACGATCTCATGGCAGCGCCAGATTTCGGCAGCGGCATGATCAACACTCCGGCCTCGATAGAGCCAACGATTTCCGTGCGCGCAATGCAAGCGCCTGAGCCCACCGTTGATTTCGATATGAGCCAACCCGCCGGGCTGGACGATGTCAAGCTCTCCGAGCCTGATCTGGCATCGTTCTCCAATGGCCTGAATTTCTCTGCCACGCCCATAGCCGCCCCCGCGCCTACCGCACCCATGGCGCTCAAAACCGGCCCCAGCGAGCCGGCGGCTTTAGAGTTTGATTTGGGCGGTTTGTCGCTCGATTTACCGGGGTCGAATGCCGCTTTTGCGTCGAACGCAATTGACGCGGGCGTGAGCGGCGATCCATTGGAAACCAAGCTGGCTCTTGCCATGGAATTCCGTGACATTGGCGACTCGGATGGTGCGCGCTCCTTGGTGCAAGAAGTGGTTGACGAAGCCTCTGGGCCGCTGAAGGCTCGCGCTTTGAAGATGCTGACCGATCTGGGCTGATTTTTCAGCACAGTTTTCGCGCCCGTCTTCAGTTCAGCCCTGCTCCATGCCGCGCATTGCTTTGGGCCTGAGCTATTCAGGCACGAGGTATCTCGGCTGGCAAAGCCAAAAAGGCGGCAACACAGTTCAAGACAAATTAGAAGAGGCACTGCGCGAGTTTTGTGCCCTGCCCCGAGGCGAGCGCGTGATCACCAATTGCACGGGGCGCACCGACTCTGGCGTGCATGCGCTGATGCAAGTCGTCCATTTTGATACGCCGCTGGAGCGCGAGCCTTTCTCTTGGATGCGAGGCGTCAATCGCTTCTTGCCCGATGACATTGCGGTGCAATGGGCGCAGATCATGCCGCCTGAATTCCACTGCCGCGCTCAAGCACTCACCCGTCGCTACGCCTACATCGTGTTGCAATCGCCGATGCGCCCCAGCTTAGAAACAGGCCGCGCGGGTTGGTCGCATTTACCTTTGAATTTGCAAACCATGCAAGAGGCCGCTTTGTTGCTCTTGGGAGAGCATGATTTTTCATCGTTTCGCGCATCGCAATGTCAAGCGCTCTCGCCCATTAAAAACTTGCTGCGCGCAGACATCAGCCAGCGCGGCGCTTACTACCGTTTTGATTTTGAAGCCAATGCCTTCTTGCACCACATGATCCGCAACATGATGGGCTGCCTGCTCACCGTTGGCCGTGGCGACAAGCCCGTGGCTTGGGCAAGCGAGGTGTTGGCTGCCAAAAAGCGTGAGTTTTCTGCGCCGACGTTCTCGCCCGATGGCTTGTATTTTCTCGGTCCCACCTATGCACCCAAATGGGGATTGCCGGAGCGCTCGGCGGCTTTTCATTGGTTGCCATTGTAGCCGAATATTGCTATATATTTAATAGCAAACTTGGTATACTTGATAAGGGCTAAGTGCTAAAAATGGCAAAAAATCCTTAACTTTTGAGCTTCGTGGCCTGCCAAGAGCCTGCGCCCACGAGCGCCGCCACCGTCCAAAACAACACAGAGGTACCCACCGCTGCGCCCACCGCGCCCAAAATCAAGGGCATGGCCACGCTGGATGCATTGATCGTCATCATGCGCAGGCCGAGCGCCTCACCATGGCGTTCCTCGGGTGTGATCTGATGCAGGGTGCTCATGATCATCGGCTGCACGCAGCCCAAGGTAAAGCCCAGAAACACCGACACCACGCCCATGGACAGCGCGGTGGGCATCAGTGGATACACCACAAACAGCATCGCGGTCATCACCATGGCCACCGTGATCACCACCCATTCCCGCAGGCTGTGCGCCAACACCGGCAGTAGCACACGAATCGCTGCAGCAGCGATGGCAAACGCTCCAAAAATCGTACCGATCACCGAAGCCGAGTAGCCACGCTCATGGCCAATCACCGGCACTAAGAAGGCATGCGCATCCCAGCAGGTGCTCATGAACCAATTGACCAAGAGCAAACGCCGAAAATCCGGATCGCGCAGCAAATCCCAGGCTCGCGGTGGCACCGCGCTTGGGTCAGCAGCCAGCACAGCGGCTCGTACGGGCTCTTCCTGCGCCTTGCGCACCAGCAGCCAAGCGAGCACCGGCAGCAAGGCGCAAAACGCAAACGCAGCCCGATAGCCGGCCAAATCAATCAACACGCCTGCCAGAAACGGCCCCACAAAATTCGCCGCGGCCGGGCCAATCGAAAGCCATGAAAACGCCTGCTTGAGTTCTAGCGAGCCATGGGCCGATCGCCCCACATGCCGCTGCAGCGCAATCACCGCGCTGCTGGTGGCGCCACCCATCAACAGCGCTGCCACGGCCAGCGACAAGAAATGCGGAAACGCCACCGGTACCAAAGCGCCCGCTACAGCAATCGCGACGCACAAGCTAAACGGCTTGCGCAGCCCATGCCGATCGGCATAGCGCCCTGCGGGCAAAGCCACAAAAAGCGAAGACAGGGCAAACAAGCCCACTAACAAACCGGCCACCGCCGGGCTTTGCCCATTGCTCAGGACCCACAGTGGGCCGGCCAAACGCAGCCCCGCCATCGCCGCGTGCAAGCAGATCTGACCCGCGATCAGGCGAATCAGGCCGGGCGAGAGCGAATCAAACAAGGTCATGCAATTGTCTAGCCTTCGTCATCCGCTTTGTCCAGCGGCAACAAGTTCTGCGCCTGCGCTTCAGGCAAGGCCTCGACTTTCTTGAGAGCGCGATTGACCGTATTGGTACGGGTTTGCGCTTGATTAAGCGTGTTGACCACGGTTTCCGCCTGTGATTTCACCTTCGCCACAAACTCGCCAAACTTGCCAAACTCGGTTTTGACCGCGCCCAGCACTTGCCAGACCTCGGAGCTGCGCTGCTCGAGCGCCAGCGTGCGAAAGCCCATTTGCAGGGAGTTCAGCATCGCCAAAAGGGTGGTCGGGCCGGCCAGTGTGACGCGGTGGTCACGTTGGAGGGTATCCATCAGGCCGGGTCGGCGCAGCACCTCGGCATACAAGCCCTCAGAGGGCAGAAATAGAATCGCAAAATCGGTGGTGTGCGGCGGCGACACGTATTTTTCCGCAATGCTTTTCGCTTCTTTGCGAATCTGCATCTCCAATGCTTTTGCTGCGATTTCTACCGCCAAAGGATCAGCCCGCTCCTGCGCATCGAGCAAGCGCTCGTAATCTTCGGTCGGGAATTTCGAATCAATCGGCAGCCACACCGGCGCGCCATCATCGCTACGCCCGGGAAGCCGAATCGCGTAATCCACCACATTCTTGCTGCCCGGCACAGTGGCTATTTGCGCCGCATATTGCTCAGCCACAAACACTTGCTCCAGCAGCGCGCCCAATTGCGCTTCGCCAAAATTGCCACGCTGCTTCACATTGCTGAGCAAATGCTTCAAATCACCCACGCCTTGCGCCAAAGTTTGCATCTCGCCCAAGCCCTTGTGCACCTGCTCCAAGCGATCAGCCACCTGCTTGAAGCTCTCGCCCAGCCGCGCCTCTAGCGTCGTTTGCAGCTTTTCATCCACGGTGCGGCGCATTTCATCGAGCTTGGCTTCGTTTTTCACAGACAGTTGCTCTAGCTGCTGATTCAAGGCCTGCCGCACCTGCGTCAGCTGCGCATCCAAAGTCTCGCGCACCTCAGTGAGCCGGCGCGCATTGCCCTCCGAGATACTCTGCAACTGCGTCGTCAAATTCCCCTGAAAACCAGTGAGCGACTGCTGTACATTGCCCTGCAAGCCTGCCAGCGTCTGCCCCATCTCCAAGCGACCTGATTGCGCACTGCTCGCAATCTCGCTCCGTAACTCCCGCTCCATCCTCTCATTGGCCACGAGTAGTTGTGCAAGCTGTGCCTTCAGCGCCACATGCTGCGCAGTTTGCTCATCTTTTGATAGCACACTACGTAGATTTTTCAGGGGCGAAACTAGCAAAAACCATACAAATAACCCGATCAACAGGATCAGGGTCATCAAAGCCAGAATCAGCGGGAAGTCAAAGGTCATGCGTAGAGTCTAACGCCGTGATCGCTTCAACACAGGCGCTAGCGCCGCCCCCGTGTGTGTCTTGCGCCGCACCAGCTCTTCTGGCGTGCAAGCTGCCACGATCTTGCCGCCTTCTTTGCCGCCTTCAGGGCCCAGATCAATGATCCAATCGGCTTCGGCGATCACATCGAGATCATGCTCAATCACCACCACGCTGTGGCCGCCGTTGACCAAGCGGTGCAGCACATGGATGAGTTTTTCGACATCTTGCATGTGCAGGCCGACCGTGGGCTCATCGAGTACGTAAAGGGTATGCGGCGCTTTGTTGCCACGCTTGCCGACTTCATCGCGCACCTTAGAGAGCTCGGTGACGAGCTTGATGCGCTGCGCTTCGCCGCCGCTGAGCGTGGGGGATGGTTGGCCAAGCGTGAGATAACCCAGCCCCACATCTTTGAGAAGCTGCAAA
The DNA here is from genome assembly GCA_031376105.1 of Variovorax sp. Taxonomy (GTDB): domain Bacteria; phylum Pseudomonadota; class Gammaproteobacteria; order Burkholderiales; family Burkholderiaceae_C; genus JANMDU01. The sequence continues at coordinate 8,621 of JANMDE010000355.1, forward strand.
GGATGACCGATGCTGGGCATGGTGGCAAAGAATTCCACCGCTTCGTCTACCTCCATGGTGAGCACATCGCCAATGCTCTTGCCCCGCCAGCTCACGGCCAACGTCTCTGAATTGAAGCGCGCACCATGACACACCTCGCAGGGCACTTTCACATCAGGTAGAAAGCTCATTTCAATGGTGCGCATGCCCTGGCCTTCGCAGCCGGGGCAGCGGCCCTCACCCGTGTTGAAGCTAAAGCGCCCGGGGCCGTAGCCACGTGCTTTGGCTTCCAATGTCTCAGCGAAAAGTTTGCGGATCGCATCCCAAAAGCCAATGTAGGTGGCCGGGCAAGAGCGAGGTGTTTTGCCGATCGGGGTTTGATCGACTTCCAAAACGCGATCCAACTGCTGCCAGCCCACCACGCCATCACAACCCTTCC
>JANMDE010000394.1:0-3175 GCA_031376105.1 Variovorax sp.
GTTCAAAACCAGCTACCGCGCTGACAACCAGATCTTTGGCATCACACAAGACCGTATTGGCATTGCGCTCTTGCTGCTGGCGGCTTTTATTGCGGTGCCGATGCTGGCCAGCGACTACATGTTCAAGGCCATCCTCGTGCCCTTCTTGATCCTCTCGCTGGCTGCGATTGGTGTGAATATTTTGGTGGGCTATTGTGGCCAGATTTCACTGGGCTCGGGCGCGTTCATGGCGGTGGGCGCATATGCGGCATATAACTTTTTCGTGCGCGTTGACGGCATTCCGCTGATTGCGGCTTTGCTTTTGGGCGGAGTGTGCGCCGCAGTGGTGGGCGTGTTTTTTGGCATTCCGAGTTTGCGAGTGCGCGGCTTGTATTTGGCAGTGGCCACACTGGCGGCGCAGTTTGTGTGTGACTGGGCTTTTCTGCGCATCAAGTGGTTCACCAACAATTCCACCTCGGGCTCAGTGTCTGTGGCCGATATGAATGTGATGGGCTGGAGCATCAACAGCCCGGTGGACAAATACCTGTTTTGTCTGGGCATGGTCTGTGTGTTTGCGCTCCTGGCTAAAAATCTCGTGCGCGGCGCAATGGGGCGCGAGTGGATGGCGATTCGCGATATGGATGTGGCAGCAAGCGTGATCGGCATTCGCCCGATGTATGCCAAGCTCACGGCCTTTGCAGTGAGCAGCTTTATCGTGGGTGTGGCGGGCGCGATGTGGGGCTTTGTGTATTTGGGCTCTTGGGAGCCAGCAGCCTTCAACATTGATCGCAGCTTTCAACTGCTCTTTATGGTCATCATTGGCGGCATGGGTTCGATCATGGGTAGCTTCTTTGGCGCAGCCTTCATTGTGATTTTGCCGATTTTTCTGAACCAATTTTTGCCTGCGTTGGGCAGCTTGGTCGGTGTGGAGATTTCCACAGCAGGTATTGCCCACAGCGAGATCATGATTTTTGGTGGTTTGATTGTGTGGTTTTTGATCGTAGAGCCGCATGGTTTGGCCAAGCTGTGGAGTTTGGGGAAGCAGAAACTGCGGATTTGGCCTTTCCCACATTGAAAGCGCGTTGAAGTAATTAGAAGGTTTAGGTGCGGCGTGCTCGCAAACACCTAAGCCCCGAACAAATTGGTGAGCGTTGAATCTAGTGTGTTCAATATTTCTTTTTTAGGAGACAGTGTATGAAACTTCGTCAACTCACAGCAGCCGTCCTGGTTGCAGCTGCTGGCCTTGCTGCCGTGGCTACTTCTGCCATCGCGCAGGAGAAAGTGCAATTTTTCCCCAGCCTGACCGGCCGCACCGGCCCGGTTGCACCGAATGCCACGCCGTTTGCCAACGGCTACTGGGATTACATGAAGCTCGTCAATGAGCGCGGCGGCATCAATGGCGTGAAAACGCTGGTTGAAGAATGCGAAACCGCCTACGCTACGGATCGCGGCGTGGAGTGCTATGAGCGCTTGAAGGGCAAGCATGGCGGCGCTACGGTGTTTCAGCCGCTATCCACCGGTATCACCTTCGCTTTGACAGAAAAAGTACCCGGAGACAAAATTCCTTTGATCACATCAGGCTATGGTCGCAGTGATGCAGCCGATGGCAACATGTTCAAGTGGAATTTCCCGCTGATCGGCCACTACTGGGTCGCTGGCGACACCGTGTTGCAACACGTCGCCAAGCAAGCTGGTGGCTGGGACAAGCTCAAAGGCAAAAAAATTGGCGTGGTCTATCACGACAGCCCGTTTGGCAAAGAGCTGCTGCCGATCATCAATGAGCGCGCAGCAATGCATGGCTTCACGATTCTTCCTTTCCCTGTGGCGGCGCCCGGCGTTGAGCAAGGCGCCACTTGGCTGCAAATTCGCCAGCAGCGCCCTGATTACGTCGTGATGCAAACCGGGGGTGTGATGACGGCCACGGCCATCAAAGAAGCAGTGGCCAAAGGCTATCCGCGCGAGCAAATGTTTGGTACTTGGTGGTCTGGCGCTGAGCCAGATTTGAAAGACGTGGGCGCAGCAGCCAAGGGCTACAGCGCCGTCATGATGCAGCATGGCGCAGAGCCGGGTTCGGAGGTCGTGAAAGACATCTTGGCCAAAGTGCATGGCAAAGGCCAAGGCACGGGCCCGAAAGACGAAGTGGGCCAAGTGCTTTACATGCGTGGCGTGGTGGGCGCGATGCTCTCGGTTGAAGGAGCGCGGACTGCGCAAGAGCGCTTTGGCAAAGGCAAGCCCGTCACAGGCGAGCAAGCACGCTGGGGTTATGAAAACCTGAACCTCACGCAGGCAAAATTAGATGCCCTCGGCTTCAAAGGCGTGATGCGCCCAGTGTCTACCAGCTGCGCTGATCACATGGGCTCTGCATGGGCTCGCGTTCACACTTGGGATGGTGCGAAATTCACCTGGTCTTCTGACTGGTTGCAAGCGGACAACGCGATCATTCGCCCGCTGGTGAAAGCCTCGGCTGATCGTTACGGTACAGAGAAAAAACTTAACCGCCGTGAAGCCAGCGACTGCGGCTCTTGATCCGCTAGTTTGAATGATGGTGGACCGTATGGTCTGCCATCTTCAAATGAAAGCGCTGCGTGCAGTGCTTTCGTTTGAAGCGAGATTCAAGATGACCCCTGAGCCAACCAGCAGCGCAGTAGCGCCTAACATCGTCCTCAACGTCAATGGCATTGAGGTGATTTATAACCACGTTATCTTGGTGCTCAAGGGCGTGAGCCTGCAAGTGCCGCAAAGCTCAATCGTCGCACTCCTGGGCGGTAACGGTGCTGGTAAAACCACCACCCTGCGTGCGGTGTCAAATTTGCTCTCGGGTGAGCGCGGAGCAGTCACCAAGGGCAGCATTGAGCTGCGCGGCGAGCGCATTGAAAATCTCACACCCGCAGATTTGGTCAAGCGCGGTGTAGTGCAGGTGATGGAAGGCAGGCATTGTTTTGCTCACCTGACGATTGAAGAAAATTTGCTCACCGGCGCCTATACGGTGAAAAGCAAGGCACAGATCGCCGCGAATTTAGAAAAGGTTTACAACTACTTCCCGCGCCTGAAAACCCGTCGCACTTCGCAAGCGGCTTACACCTCGGGCGGCGAACAGCAAATGTGTGCAATTGGCCGCGCCCTCATGGCCAATCCCACGATGGTCTTGCTCGACGAGCCTTCCATGGGCCTCGCCCCGCAGATCGTGGAAGAGGTG
>JANMDE010000413.1:0-2168 GCA_031376105.1 Variovorax sp.
AAGCCACTGACAGCGCTTTGATTCTGCCGCCTTGAATATGCGGCAGGGAAGAAGCCACTTGGTCAAAATACACCTGTACTTGCCCGGCAATCACGTCGTTGAGCGCAGGCCCAGCGCCACGGTAGGGAATATGCACCATGAAAGTATTGGTGGTACTTTTAAACAGCTCGCCCCACATGTGGCCGATCGTGCCGTTGCCCGGCGATGCATAGCTCACCTTGCCCGGATTGGCCTTAAGGTATTTGACGAACTCTTCAAAGCTGTTCACCGGCAATTTTGAGTTGATTACCAACACACCTGGCGCTTTGACCAGCTCGGTGATCGGTGCAAAATCTTTGATAGGATCGTAGGGCAGTTTTTTGAAAACTGCCGGGTTCACGCCGTGCGTTGACAGCGTGGCGATACCCAGCGTGAAGCCGTCCGGCGCGGCCTTGGCCAGCTCGGCCATACCAATCGAGCCGCCTGCGCCTGCTTTGTTGTCCACAATCACAGTTTGCCCCAGCGCCTTGGAAAGTGGCTCTTGCAAAGCCCGCGCCGTGATGTCGGTTGCGCCGCCCGGCGGGAAAGGAACAATCAGGCGCAGTGGCTTGGCTTGCGCCATTAAAGGGCTCATCGCCAGACTGACAGCTGAGCCCGTCGCAAAACTTAAAACATGCCTGCGCTTCATGATATTTACTTTCAATGTGTTGCAATGCCTGTATTTTTCATTTGAAATCAGATTTTAAAAAGCGAAAAATGCTCCTTAAAACATTCCAAAGAAGACTGAAACTTTACGGGTTTACCCGCCATACATTCAGTATCAAAACAGGCAGTATCAAGCCATGACACCGCGTAAACTTCATCCCCCTATTCATCTGTTGCGTGCCTTCATCATGACCGCACGGCATGACAGCATTTCCCGCGCAGCTATTGCGCTGCATCTCACGCAAAGCGCCGTGAGCAAACAAATCATTGAGCTCGAAGGCAGCTTAGGCGTGGCGCTGTTTGAGCGCGTGCGCAAGCGGCTCGTGCTCACGCCCGCTGGCCAGCGCTACCGCCAAGCCGTGGGCCCGATCTTGAGCCAGCTTGAAGCCGCCACCCTGGATGTGATCACCAGCGGTGATGGCGGCGGCGCATTGCATATCTCATGCTTGCCCACTTTTGCCGCCAAGTGGTTGATTCCGCGTCTGCCTGATTTCCAAAAACTGCATCCGCAGATTGCCTTGCATTTCGTCCCCTTTGCACAGGGCTACACCTTTGAGCGCACTGATCTGGACTGCTCCATCCTCTTTGGGCAAGGCCATTGGCCAGGCGCGGTGGCGCAATACATCACAGGTCGTGAGGTGATGCTCATTGCTCCGCCATCGCCGCCCTCATCGCCCTCCTCGCGGGGCAAAGCTTTGCTCAAAAAACCGCAAGACATCAGCAAATTCACCTTGCTCCAACATGCCACCGTGCCGCAAGCTTGGGCGCACTGGGCGCAGGCGCATGGTGTGAGTGGCATCAACCCACTGGCCGGCCCCCAGCTCGATCAGTTCCACAGCCTGATCCGCGCGGTGATGGCGGGCATGGGTTTGGCGCTCGTGCCGCGCTGCTTGGTGCAAGACGACGTGGCAGCACGCCTTGTTTCCGCGCCGCTAGATGATGGCTACACCGACGATAGCGGCTATTACCTCTGCTATCCAGAATCCAGAGCGCAGATGGTGCCGCTGGTGAGCTTTAAAGAATGGCTGCAAGCTGAGCTTTCTGTGTGAACGCGGAGGCTGCTTGTGCTTTGTAGCGACGAGGAGTATGCTGAACAATTGGTCTCTCCCATGCAAACTCCTACCACGACCACCCATTGCAACACCTGCCGTTTGCGCGATCTGTGCATGCCTATGGGGCTCAGCTCGCAGCAAATGAGTTTGATTGATCGCATGGTGAGCACGCGGGTTAGGGTGTCGCGGGGCCAAGTGTTGTTTCGCGCGGGATCCACCTTTAAATCTTTGTATGTGGTGCGCACTGGCTTTTTCAAAACCACGGTGTCAACCGCCGATGGGCGCGAGCAAGTGTCTGGCTTTTACATGGGTGGCGAGCTTATGGGCCTGGATGGCATTGGGCAAGCGAAATACGTTTGCACCGCTGTGGCTTTGGAAGATTCTGATGTGTGCGTGTTGCACATGGAAGAGCTCAACACCTTGAGCCAAACC
>JANMDE010000427.1:0-4164 GCA_031376105.1 Variovorax sp.
CATGATATTTCTCCAGGATTGCTTTGTAAATTTAGAACAATATCTAAAACAAAAAATAAGGATGATGAACTTAGAAAGTTCTAACTTTTGGCGGCACAGACTCTGCCGTGAGCGGCTTCATCTTGACGGCTTTGTAGTCCAAACGATTGCCTTCGGAATACCAAAGCGTGTGCTTCATCCACTCGGCATCATTGCGGCCCAGTGGCGTTTTTGGATCGTCCACAGGTTTTTCGTAATCGCTCACAGAGTGAGCGCCACGGCATTCGTGGCGAGCCGCTGCGGAGACGATGGTTGCCTGAGCGGATTCGATCAAATTGTCCACCTCCAGGGCTTCAATACGCGCGGTGTTGAAGGTTTGTGATTTGTCTTTGAGTGTGATGCCCTTGACACGCTCACGCAGATCGGCAATCTTCTTCACGCCTTCGTCCATGCTCACCTGCGTGCGGAACACACCGGCGTGCAGCTGCATGCTGGAGCGGATGTCGTTAGCCACGGTCTGCGCGTATTCGCCTTGCGTGGAGCTGTCCAAGCGGGCGATACGAGCCAGCGTTTTGTCGGCAGCATCGGCCGGCAAAGCCTTGTGCGCTTTCGGCTCTTTCTTGAGGCTGTCCACAATGTGATTGCCAGCTGCGCGGCCAAACACCAGCAGGTCGAGCAGCGAATTTGTGCCCAGGCGGTTCGCGCCATGCACGCTCACGCAAGAGCATTCGCCCACGGCATAGAGGCCGTTGAGTACATCGTTGTCAGAGCCATTGCGCTGAATCACCACGTGGCCGTTGATGTTGGTGGGAATGCCGCCCATTTGGTAATGGATGGTGGGCACCACGGGGATCGGCTCTTTGGTGATGTCAACGTTGGCGAAATTCACGCCAATCTCATACACCGAGGGCAGACGCTTGTGAATCGTGTCTGCGCCCAAATGATCGAGCTTGAGCATCACGTAGTCTTTGTTGGGCCCGCAGCCACGACCTTCTTTGATCTCTTGATCCATGCAGCGTGAAATGAAGTCACGCGGTGCCAGGTCTTTCAAAGTAGGCGCATAGCGCTCCATGAAGCGCTCGCCATTGCTGTTGAGCAAAATTGCACCTTCGCCACGGCAGCCTTCGGTGAGCAACACGCCAGCACCAGCCACGCCAGTGGGGTGGAATTGCCAGAATTCCATGTCTTCCAGCGGAATGCCTGCGCGAGCGGCCATACCTAAGCCGTCGCCGGTATTGATGAAGGCATTGGTTGATGCTGCATAAATACGGCCAGCGCCGCCGGTGGCCATCAAGGTGGTTTTGGCCTCCAAGATGTGAACATCACCGGTTTCCATTTCGATGGCGGTCACGCCAACGCAATCGCCTTGCGCATCCAAGATCAAATCTTGCGCCATCCACTCGACGAAGAAGCTGGTGCGCGCCGCCACGTTTTGCTGATAGAGCGTATGCAGCATGGCGTGGCCAGTGCGGTCAGCGGCTGCGCAGGCGCGTTGCACTGGCTTTTCGCCGTAATTGGCGGTGTGACCGCCGAACGGGCGCTGGTAAATCGTGCCATCGGGGTTGCGGTCAAAGGGCATGCCCATGTGCTCTAGGTCATACACGACCTTGGGTGCTTCGCGGCACATGAATTCAATCGCGTCTTGGTCGCCGAGCCAATCAGATCCCTTGACGGTATCGTAGAAATGATAGTGCCAGTTGTCTTCGCTCATGTTGCCAAGCGATGCGCCGATGCCACCTTGCGCAGCCACGGTGTGCGAGCGCGTGGGGAATACTTTCGTGAGCACCGCCACATTCAGGCCAGCGCGGGACAGTTGCAAGGATGCACGCATGCCCGAGCCGCCAGCTCCGACGATCACCACATCAAATTTTCTTTTCGTAACTGCTGCCATAGCAACGTACCTTTTCAAAGTGCTTTTAAAGCGATTTAGGGGTTATGCCCTTATAGAACCTACGAAGTTTGCTATCTATTTAATAGTGAATAAAGCTCAAATGCGCCACAGCACTTGAATCGCCCAACCTGCACAACCCACCAAATACACAATGGTGGCCACTTGCAAAATCAGGCGAATGCTCACGGGCTTGATGTAATCCATATAGATATCGCGCACGCCCACCCAGACATGCCAGCACAGTGCAATAATCACGGAAAAGGTGATCACTTTCATCCACTGTGGCGCAAAAATACCCGCCCAGCCTGCGTAGCTCACCGGCCCACTGATCAGCAAAAAGCGAACCAGCAGCAATACCGTAAACACCGCCATCAGTACCGCCGTGGCGCGCTGCGAAAGCCAATCTTTGAAACCATAACCTGCACCGACCACGATGCGTTTGGAGCCGTAATTCACTGCCATTTTTGTATGCTCCTAAAAATCAGAATACGCCAAAAAGCTTGAACGCCAGCGCAATGGTGAGCAAAGCGCTCAAACCCAGCGTGACCACAGCCGATGATTTGCTGAACTCTTTGTCAACTTTGTGCCAGCCGTCCATGATGAGATGGCGCACACCTGCAATGAAGTGGTGCAAGAAGGCCCAGATCAGCGCCAGAGCCACCAGTTTCCACATCCAGCCGGGCAGCCCAAGCATGCCGGCCTTGAAGGCGGCTGTGAACTTGGCATAAGAAAATTCGGAGGATAGCGACTTGTCAAACATCCAAATGATGAAAGGCAAAAGCACAAACATCATTGCGCCACTGATGCGGTGCAGAATAGAGACAACTCCTGCTAAGGGTAATCGGTAGGTTCTGAGATCGGTGAAGACATTCAGATTGCGGAACTCGGGCCGCTGTTTTTTCGGGGTCACTGCGTCGGACATGCGTGTCTTTCTGGGGTTGTCATCTGGCTCGGTAACTCGGTGGTAACCCAAGCCGGCGGCGGGCGGATCGGCCCATCTGCGCAACTTAAAATTGTATTGCAATGCAGCATAAAGTTTTCCTTTATACCAATATAGGTGCAAATTTTTCCTGACTATGCTAACGTGATGGCAAATTAGGCTCTGATATGCCCCGTCGATCCCTTTATAGCTCTGCCCAGAGCCCCACCCGCGCTGCAAGCCCTCAGCCAATGCAGACTGCGCCCCCACCAGAGGTCAAACCCAAACCATTTCGGGTAAAAAAGGTCATGTCTTGGGTGAGCGGGCATGCCCTTTGGATGGCCGTGATGCTGCTGTCATTGGTCTGCGCCGCCTTGGTTTGGCAAGTCACGCAGCGCAGCCCTCGCGTGTTGACGCAAAAAGACATCGATGCTGCCGTGTTGCAAACCCTGCAAAACAACCAATTGCCCTCCCAAGCAGCAGCGGCCTATGAAAACGTGCGGCCCTCGGTGGTGAGGGTGGTGAGCTTCATCAAGAAAAGTCGCTTGGATGACATGAAAGCTGCAAAAATCGCCAAATCCATGCCGCATATGAAGAAATCACTGCCGCCAGCCAAGAACAAAACCCCCACCCAACCTGAGGACAAGCTGGCGCAAGCCGAGCGTCAACGCCTTGCGCCCGATTTGAAGGAGGAAGACGATGAAGTCGAATTCGGCGTGGGCACCGGCGTGGTAATCGTAGACAAGGGAATCATCTTGACCAATTGGCATGTCGTGCAAGGCGCAGACCGTATCAAGGTCACCTTCATGGATGGCTTGGAAGCCGAGGCAGACATCAAAGGCGTGCAAGCGGAGGATGATTTGGCCGTTTTGCAAGCACGCAAAATTCCTGATGATTTGATCGCCGCCACCATGCGCTCCACGGCTGATTTGGCGGTGGGAGACCAAGTGATCGCGGTGGGGTTTCCGTTTGGTATCGGGCCCTCGACCTCAGCGGGCATTGTCTCTGGCCTTCAGCGAAGCTTCCGATCCCCCGATGGCGGGCAGCCGATGAAGAATTTGATTCAGTTTGATGCAGCGGCCAACCCGGGTAATTCTGGCGGGCCACTGGTGACGATGGACGGCGAAGTGGTCGGCATCGTCACAGCCATCATGAACCCCACACCTGCGCGAACGTTTATTGGGATTGGCTTTGCTGTGCCCATAGAAAACGCAGCAAGCGCGGCAGGAATGCCACCGTTTTGAAGATTCCGAATACCGTTTTGAACGCGAAGGGCGCGAAAGTAAAGCCAAAGACGCAAAGAAGACAATTGAATTTATTGGATTTTTTGGGATTTTAGCGTTACTTTCGCGCCGTTAGCGTTCTAAAAAATAAT
>JANMDE010000445.1:0-2861 GCA_031376105.1 Variovorax sp.
CCAATATCACCGTGAGCATGGACAGCGATGTGGCGCAGGTGCAGCGAATTTTGTGTGATTCAGCAGGCAACAGCCCGCGCGTGTTGAAAGACCCTGCACCGGTGGCTCATTTGGCGCAGTTCGCACCTGATGGCTTGGAGTTTAGCCTCTGCTTTTGGATCAGCGATCCTGAAAATGGTCAGCTCAATGTCAAAAGCGAAGTGCATATCGCCATTCTTCACGCGCTGCGCCTGGCCAACATTGAGATCCCGTATCCGCAGAGGGTGGTTCGGTCACTTTAGCAGCCTCTTACTTTCGGCAAGCGCTTCACAAGCCGCTAATATAGATGGCATGACGACTGCCAAAACCACCCAACTTATTCACCATCCTTACCAGCCGCCCGTAGGCTTTGATGCGCCGCAAATCGGTATCCACAAAGCCTCCACCGTGATCTTCAAAGACGTGGCAGCGATGCGCAGCCGGGATTGGAAGCACAAAGACGGCTACACCTACGGCCTGCACGGCACGCCCACCACATTCACGCTAGAAGCTCGGATCGCTTCGCTCGAAGGCGGCTTGCAATGCGTGCTCGTGCCCAGCGGGCTGGCGGCGATTGTGTCGGTGGATTTAGCGCTGCTAGGGCAGGGCGACGAGATGCTGCTGCCGCACAATGTGTATGGCGCAAGGCTGGGGCTCACGCAAGACGAATTACCCCGATTCGGCATCACCACACGCTATTACGACGCGATGGATGCCGCCGACTTGGCCAGCAAAATCACGCCGAAGACCAAGCTGGTGTGGCTAGAAGCGCCCGGCTCTGTGACGATGGAATTCCCTGATTTGCTGGCATTGGTGCGCATTTGCCGAGAAAAAGGCGTGATTTGCGCGTTAGACAACACCTGGGGCGCAGGCTTGGCCTTCAATGCCTTTGATCTGGATGGGCAAGGCTTGGGCGTTGACATCAGCAGTCAAGCGCTCACCAAATACCCTAGCGGCGGCGGCGATGTACTGATGGGCAGCATGGTCACCCGCGACGAAGCACTTCACCACCGACTTAAGCTCTCCCACATGCGCTTGGGCTACGGCGTAGCCGCCAATGATGCAGAGCTGGTGCTCCGCAACTTGCCCAGCATGGAAATACGTTATCGCGCCGCAGATCAAAGCGCACGCGCCTTAGCCCGCTGGCTGCAAACTCGGCCAGAGGTGGAGGCTGTGCTGCATCCTGCCCTCCCAGGCGCTCCAGGGCATGCGCATTGGCAGACTTTGTGCCAAAAACAGCCATCTGCTCTTATAGAATCTACGAAGTATGCTCATGATTTAATAGCGAGCAATGGCGCTGACGATGGGCTTTGCGCTGGCCTTTTTAGCATCGTTTTTCGAGAAACATACACCCAAAGCCAGATCGACACCTTCGTTGATGCTCTTCAGCTTTTCAAAATTGGCTATTCTTGGGGTGGGCATCTGAGCTTGGTGGTGCCCTACGATATTTCAGCCATGCGAAATCCAAATGTGGCTCACTGGCCGTACAGAGGAGGACTGGTGCGGTTTTCGATTGGGTTTGAAGATGTGGCCGATCTGAAGAATGACCTGTCGCAAGCTTTCGGCCGCATGGCAGTTGAGCCTACAATGCTAAAAACTCTTACCTAGAACTTAATGCTTCATTTTCGATCTTCCGTTGACTCGAACCGCTGGTATCAAGCGGTAACGGTTTTCATGGGCTTGATTTTGGCGATGCTGGCGATGATGCCTACGCTAGCTGTTGCGCAAGGAGCACCTTTTACTTGCGATGTGGTGTTTTACCAATTGCGTAGTGACAACGCTAACAACAATACGATCTTTGTGAAGTTTGCCGTTGTAAGTGGCTCGGTCACCCCGACTGCTGTTTTGCCAACGGCAGTTACACCCACGCTCAATGCGCTTGGCTACAACCCTGTCGACAACTACCTTTATGCCATTCAAAATCCTGGCCCCAATCTTTACCGGATAGGTCAAAGCGGTGTTCAACTGGTGGGCCCTTTGACCAATACAGTGCCTCTTGGTTCTCCTCTAGCCACCTTCACACCAACCGGAGGGGTCTTTGACGCGGCAGGGCGTTTTTATTTCGCCGGACAAGGCGGAACAGGCATCAACCCTCCAGCCATCTTCCGCGTCGATTCAATTCCAGTCAGCGGCAATGTCAATGTGGTGCATCAATATAACAACGTCATCGGTGGTACCGCTACTATTCCCAATTACGGCGATTTTGACTTCAATGGCGCAGGTGGGCCGAACGGCTTGGTGCTGGCTGCCACGGGTACTCGTTTTTTTCGCATTCAACTCGCCGCAAACGCAACAACACCCGGCTTTGGTACGGCCACACACACCGAATTGGCGGTAGCACCTACAACGGGTGGTATCGGCTCAGCGTTCTATGACGCGTTTGCCAGCAGATTTTACGTTTTCAACAATGGCACGAGTGAATTTTGGGAGATTACCAATCCGGAGTCGGGCTCGCCGAGTGCAGTACTAACGACGGCACCAGCTTATACGGGTCCGCCGACGATCGCCAACCAAAACAACAGCGATGGCTCTTCTTGCCCGATTTCGGGCACGCGGGTCGCAGATTTGTCGATTCAAAAATCAGATGGCAACACCACGGTCACGACCAATCAGGTGGTGGCCTACAGCATCACGGTCACCAATGCGGGCCCGTATCCTGCCAACTATTCTGTGGTGGCCGATCCAGCGCAGCCCGGCATACAAAAACTCAGCGTGACCTGTAGTGCCATTGGCGGGCCGCCTTCAGCGGTTTGCCCCTCGGGATTGACCACCAGTACTTTCCAAACCGGCGTGACGATCAATACCTTCCCGCCGGGCACTCAGCTTCTTTTCACGCTCAACGC
>JANMDE010000457.1:0-4974 GCA_031376105.1 Variovorax sp.
TCAGGCCGGGCAGACGTGGCGCATTACTTCATTGAACCTGCGCAGGTGGAAGCTGAGTTGCGGCGCGTGAAAGAGGCCAAAAATACGGTGATTGATGAGCTTATTCGCCTGCAACACAACGTGGTCATGCGCGAAGCCAAAGATGCGCCGGCCGAAATTGCTGCACTGATTGACGTTCACATGATGCTCTTGCAAGACCAAACGCTGCAAGATGGCGTGATGCACTGGATTACCCAGCGGCATTACAACGCTGAATGGGCGCTGGTGACGCAGTTTGACGTGTTAGCGCGGCAGTTCGATGAGATGGAAGACGACTACCTGCGTGAACGCAAAGGCGATCTGGAGCAGGTGGTAGAGCGTGTGCTGAAGGTGTTGCAGGGCAAGCCTTCTGATCTGCCGCACGAGGTGTCCGCACATGGTGAAGAAGCAGGCTTGGTCTTGATCTCGCATGATCTTTCCCCGGCAGACATGCTGCAATTCAAAGATTCGGTGTTTGCCGGATTTGTGACCGATGTGGGCGGCAAAACCTCGCATACCGCCATCGTCGCTCGCAGCATGGACATTCCTGCGGTGGTGGGCGCGCGCACCGCCAGCCAACTGATTCGCCAAGACGATTGGATCATCATCGATGGCGACACCGGTGTGATTGTGGTGGACCCATCGCCTGCGATTCTTTTGCAATACCGCGACCGTCAGCAAATCGCCTTGCTGGAGCGCGAACACCTGCAGCGCTTAAAGCACACGATCACCATCACCAAAGATGGGCAGAAAGTCGATCTGCTGGCCAATATTGAGCGGCCTGAAGACGCTGCTGCTGCCATTGAAGCGGGCGCGGTGGGCGTGGGTTTGTTTCGCAGTGAATTTCTTTTCATGGGGCGCGCCGGCAAGCTGCCCGATGAAGATGAGCAATACGCGGCCTACAAAAAGGCAGTGGTGGGCATGCAAGGCTTGCCAGTGACGATTCGCACCGTGGATGTGGGCGCAGACAAGCCGCTGGATGCCCAAACCTCGCGTGATGAATCGCACCTAAATCCCGCTTTAGGTTTACGTGCGATCCGCTGGTGTTTGGCTGAGCCGACGATGTTTCGTACGCAGCTGCGCGCTATTTTGCGTGCGGCGGTGCATGGTCAAATTCATCTTTTGATTCCGATGCTCACCTCGGCCGGTGAAATTGCGCTCACGCTCAAGCAAATCGAGCTGGCCAGCGCTGAGCTGAGCCAGCGCGGTGTGGTGCAGGGTCACGTCAAGCTCGGCGCGATGATTGAAATTCCTGCTGCTGCCTTGACGTTGCCGCTGTTCCTCAAGCATTTTGATTTCCTCTCGCTGGGCACGAATGATTTGATTCAATACACTCTGGCGATTGATCGCGCCGATGAATCCGTGGCGCATTTGTATGACCCACTTCATCCGGCCATTCTGCATTTGATCGCCAACACGATTCGCCAATGCAATGAAGCGGGCAAAGGCGTGAGCGTGTGTGGCGAGATGGCAGGCGATGCCAGCATGACGCGCTTGTTGCTGGGCATGGGTTTGCGCAGTTTTTCTATGCACCCGAGCCAAATCTTGACGGTCAAGCGCGAAGTCTTGGCGGCTAACACAGTGCAGCTGGCCACACTGGCGCGCAAGGTTTTGAAAAGCGATGATCCTGCATCGCTATTGAATAAATAGCAAACTATATAGTGCACATAAGGGCAAATAGCCACTTTTATTTAAATCATTGGGTGAAAATGAGATCCACACGTCGCGCAGACTTGCGCCCCTGTGCTAGCATCTTGTGACCATGACGACCCCTGCCACTGAGCCCTTGTTTGACTTGCTGCCCATCGGGGCCTATCGTGCTGCGTTAGATGGTCGTTTGCTTCGCGTCAATCCTGCGATGGCTCAGCTGCTGGGCTATACCAGCCCCCAAGAGATGCTCAAAGCGTGTGCCTCGCATGCGTTTTGTTACGCGCAGAAGGGGCGGCATACGCAATTCATGGCGCAGCTCTATGGCGCAGGTGTGCGCGATTTTGAATCGGTGATGGTGCGCCGAGAAGGGCGTGTCTTCGTGCGCGAGCATGCGCAATTGCTGCTTGATGCGGATGGCGTTGCGTTCGGTTATGAAGGCGCGTTGCAAGACGGGCCACTTGCGCCAGGCCCGATCACCCCAGAGACTAGCGCTGATGCATTGCATTTGCAGCGCCTGCAAGCCTTGGTCGACACCATTCCCGACCATGTTTGGATGATAGATCGCCAAGGCAAGTATGTGGTGGCCAACCCCGCTTTCCTAAGTGTTAGCCAGATGAGTAAGGACGCTGTGCTGGGATCTACGATTGCTCAAATTTTTGAGTCCGAACAAGCTGCCCGCTATGTGGCCGCTGACATGCAAATGATGCAAGACAAGCAGCCTATTCTTCGCGAAGACACCTATATCGACCCAAAAACAGGCCAAACAATCTACACCGAACTGGCTAAAACGCCTTTGCTGGATACCGCTGGCGAATGCATCGGTCTCGCCGGCATTGCGCGCGACATCACGCGCCGCAAGCAGGCAGAAGAAGCGTTTCAATTCAAGCAAATGCAACTGTCCACCTTGATCAACAGCATACAAGACCATATTTGGCAAATTGATCGCGAAGGCTATTACATGCTGGCCAACCCAGCATTCTTGGATGCCCATGATTTAAAGTTGGAATCTTTGCTGGGTAAAAGCCCAAAAGACATTTTTGGCACCGAGCGCGGCAGTCGTTACCATGCCAGTAATTTGAGCGTGATGGTCAACGGCGAGACCTTGATCCATGACGATGTTGCCCCGCATCCCCAGACGGGAGAGCCGATGTATTTGGAGTTGATCAAAACACCCTTGAAAAATGAAAACGGTCAGTGCATTGGTTTGGTGGGTATTGCGCGTGACATCACGCCGCGCAAGCTAGTGGAGGTGGCTTTGACGCAGGCCAAAGACAGTGCCGAAATGGCGGAGCGTGCCAAAGCGGAGTTCTTGGCCAATATGAGCCATGAAATCCGCACGCCGATGAATGCCGTGATCGGCATGAGCGATCTGCTGATGGAAACGGCACTCAGCGCAGAGCAGCATGAGTTTGCTGACACGATTCGCACCAGCAGCGATCAGCTGCTCTCGCTCATCAACGATATTTTGGATTTTTCTAAAATTGAATCTGGGCATCTTTCGCTGGAGCAAGTGCCGGTGGCTTTGAACGATTGCGTCGAATCGGCACTTGATCTCACCGCCAACCCCGCCACCACAAAGGGCTTAGATTTACTGTACTGGATGGACGATGAAGTACCCCGCACTGTGCTTGGCGACAGCACACGCTTGCGCCAGGTGTTTGTCAATCTGATCAGCAATGCAGTGAAATTCACACAACAAGGCGAAGTGGTGGTCACGCTCACGCGCCGCTTAGGCAGCGGTGGCGAGCCCTTGATGCATGCCAGCGTGCGCGACACCGGCATTGGCATTCCCGCGGATCGGGTGGATCGTTTGTTTCAGGTGTTCAGCCAAGTGGATACCTCCACCACGCGCCACTACGGCGGCACTGGGCTGGGCCTGGCCATTTGCAAGCGCTTGGTGGGCCTGATGGGCGGGCGCATCTGGGTGGAGTCTGAGCTTGGCGTTGGTAGTAATTTCCAGTTTGAAATTCCGTTGCATGCCGTGCAAACAGGGCCGATTTCTTGGAGCAGCGCCGGTGAGCAGGCGCTGACTGGCAGGCGCGTGTTAGTGGTGGATGACAATGCCACCAACCGCCGCATCCTTGATTTGCAAACCACACGCTGGGGTATGCATCCGGTCAGCGTCGCCAGTGGTGAGCAAGCGCTCAATTTACTTGCCGGTGGTGAACACTTTGATGTGGCGCTGCTGGATGTGCAGATGCCGGGTATGGACGGCTATGAGCTGGCCAGGCGTATTCGCCTCAGCCACAGTGCATCAAAGCTGCCACTGTTGGTACTGACTTCTCAGGGCATGGACGGCGTGCGCAGCCGCGAACTGGGTGTTGCGCAAACCCTGGCTAAGCCGATCAAATCCGCGCAACTCATGGCGGCTTTGACGCGTGTACTTGACCGTACTGTTGCCATCCCGATTCGTAATGTCGGCTCGCAAAGCGCTCCCGCGCCGCTGAGCAGCATGGCTACCGAGCCGCTAGGTTCTTCGGCAACTACTGCCCAACCAGCTAAAGCCAAACTGGCGGATGTGCACCCGATGCGCATCCTGCTGGCTGAAGACAACTTGGTCAACCAACGCGTGGCGGCATTGATTTTGCAGGGTTTGGGTTACCGCATCGAAATGGCTGCCAATGGCGAGATTGCCTTGCAAATGATGCACGAATCCGTTCTGACCCAAGCCTTTGATTTGGTGCTGATGGATGTGCAAATGCCGCAAATGGATGGTCTGGAAGCCACGCGGCGCATTCGCGCTGAGCTGGCTGCGGGCCACCAGCCTCAAATCGTGGCCATGACAGCAAATGCCATGGAGGGTGATCGAGAAGTCTGCATTCAAGCTGGGATGAACGATTACTTGAGCAAACCCATTAAGCCCGCTTCATTGGCACAAGCCTTGACAGAAGCCGCTTCGCGCCGCGCAGCAAAAATGGTGAGTATCGTGCCTTCAAATAGCTACTAAAATAATAGCAAACTATCTTCATTTTATAAGGGCTAGATGCCGATTTTAATCTGATCACGTAGCCAATCACGGAAAGTGGCAAAGGCGGCCTCACTGCACATTAGGGGCGATTGTGAAAGATAGTAGCCGCCGGGGGCTTGCCAACTTGTCGTGGACAAACGCGTCAGACGCCGGGCGGTCACCAAGGGTGCAGCCATGAAGGGCGGCAGCAATGCCATGCCCAAGCCAGCCACTGCAGCATTCATGGCCATGAACATCAAATCGTAGCGCGGGCCGGTGGCGATGTCTTGAGAATTGCTCGTGAGAGTTAGGTTGCGGTTTTGCTGGCTGAGCCAACCGTTCCAAGCCAAGGGCAGGGT
>JANMDE010000458.1:0-18570 GCA_031376105.1 Variovorax sp.
GCAAGGCGCAGCGCAACTGGTCAGCAGCTTTGATCGCCCCAACATCCGCTACCGGATCAACGAAAAATCCGATCCGCGCAAACAGCTTTTGCGCTTCATTGAAGACGAGCACGCTGGCGAGGCAGGTATTGTGTATTGCCAGTCACGCAAAAAGGTGGAAGAAACCGCCGCTTGGCTCGTGAGCGAAGGCATTCGCGCGCTACCGTATCACGCGGGTATGGAGCAGCGCGAGCGGCTGGCCAATCAGAATGCTTTTTTGCGCGGTGATGCCCAAGAAGGCAGCGCGGTGGTGATGACCGCCACCATTGCTTTTGGCATGGGCATCGACAAGCCCGATGTGCGCTTCGTGGCGCATTTGGATTTGCCCAAGAATATCGAAGGGTATTACCAAGAAACTGGCCGCGCAGGGCGTGATGGACAGCCGGCGAACGCTTGGATGGCTTATGGCCTGCAAGATGTGGTGAACCAGCGCCGCATGATTGACGAAAGTCCCGCGAACGACGACTACAAAACCGTGATGCGCGGCAAGCTGGATGCCCTGCTCTCCTTGGCTGAAGCCACTGACTGCCGCCGCGCACGCCTGCTTTTTTACTTCGGAGAGCAAGTTGCCAGCGATGATCAACTGCCCAATTACCGCTGCAACAACTGCGACAACTGCCTGTCCCCCGCCATCACCTGGGATGCAAGCCAAGCTGCGCAAAAGCTCCTTTCTTGCATCTACCGCGTGCAGCAGGCCACTGGCATCAGTTTTGGCGCGGGCCATATCATTGACATCTTGCGCGGCAAAGTCACCGACAAAGTCACGCAGTTCAATCACCAGAGCCTGTCTACTTTTGGTATTGGTGCAAGTTTGTCTGAGCAGCAGTACAAAGCGCTACTGCGCCAACTGATTGCCTTGGGCGCTGTCAACGTGGATGCCGAGCATTTCAACACCTTGAGGCTGGAGCCGCTGGCCAAGAGCTTTCTCAAAGGCGAGCGGCAGGTGTTGCTGCGCGAAGCAGCGCCTGACACGCCGCAAAAAAGCAGGGTCTTCGCAGGCAAAGACAGCAAGCCCAAAACCAAAACCCCTGCCAGCTTGGCTGCGCTCGACACAGGCGCGCAAAATCGCTTTGCCGCACTCAAAGCATGGCGCGCGGAGGTGGCGCGCGAACATTCGTTGCCAGCTTACGTCATCTTTCACGATGCCACCCTCCTTGCGATGGCCACCGCTGCACCGCAAAGCCTGAGCGAACTCTCCGGCATCAGTGGGCTGGGCGCGAAGAAGCTAGAAGCTTACGGGCAAGACGTGTTGCGCCTGCTGCGCGATGACGCTGGGCAGGAATTGCAGGCGGCTTAGATGAAGGTGTTGTTGCTCTTGATGGCAAAGAAGACAGAACAGCCGGACGCGAAAGGCACAGAAGTTGCGCAAACGACGCAAAAAAGAAATACAAAAAAACGATTTCAACTGAAGCCCAATCCTCGACACCTTCGTTTGCTAGTCAAGACTTCTTTTTATTTCTTTCTCATTGTCTTTTTTGCGTCTTTTGCGCAACTTCTGCGCCTTTTGCGTCCGGCATTTCATCTTCCTCTCTGTGCTATTTTATTCATAGCAGTGAGCGCACATTCCGCAACGCCTTGCAACGAATTTTCTAAAAAACTCCCTACCGTTAGCCTGCAGCTCTGCCTACAAGCTCAGCTCAAAGATTCTGGCGCTCGATCAGTGAAGGGGCAGCCGATTTATGTGCAGGATTTGCCCAAGCCCGATGCCAAGCTACGTGTGCTCGTGGTGGGGGGAATTCACGGCGATGAATTGTCCACGGCATCGCTTGCGCTGCATTGGTTGCAATTGGCCAAAGAAATTCCTGCTGATGCGCATTGGCGATTTATCCCCTTGCTCAATCCCGATGGCTTGCTTTCTAGCCCGGCCCGGCGCACGAACGCCAATGGTGTGGATCTGAACCGCAATTTTCCCACGCCGAATTGGGAGCGAGAGGCGGCGCTTTATTGGGAGAAGAAAGTCAGGCGCGATCCACGCCGCTGGCCCGGGCCCAAGCCGCTGTCGGAACCAGAGTCGAAGTATCTTCACGAAGAGATGGAGCGCTTCAAGCCGCATTTGATCGTGAGCATCCACGCGCCCTACGGCGTGCTTGATTTTGATGGCCCTAGTACACCTCCGGCCAAACTCGGGCGGCTGTATTTGGATCAGGTAGGCATCTTCCCCGGCAGCTTGGGCAACTACGGCGGTGTCCACAAAGGTATGCCCGTGGTGACGGTGGAGCTGCCCAGCGCTTTCCGCACACCTCTTCAAGGTGAAATGCGGCAAATGTGGCTAGATTTAGTACGTTGGATGAGTGAGCGTTTGCTTAAACTCCCCGAAACAGGCTCACCGCGCAAAGCCGCAGCTCCCTGACAGTTTACTGAGTGTCCGCACCAGTTTAGGGAAATCACGCTGGTTTCACGCGGCGCGAAGGAGAACAATCATCACATTGTTGGAGTTACATCATGAAACATACACGGTCTGGGTTCGCAATCATCGGCGCAATGCTCGCTTTTCTGCTCGGCATCAGCCAAGCTCAGGCGCAAGGCAACACACTCAAAGTGGGCATCATCGGCCCCTTCACCGGCGCTTCTGCCGATTTTGGCAACCCCATGCTCAATGGCATCAAGCTGGCTGTGGACGAGATCAACGCGGTGGGAGGTTTCTTAGGACGACCCCTCGAACTCATCATCAAGGATGACAAGGCCAATCCTGATGAAGGATTGAAGCAATCTCAGGCCTTGGTGGCCGAAAAAGTCAGCGTGGTGGTGGGGTTTTGCAACACAGGTGTGGCCGCCAAATCGCTGGAAACATTCCAAACAGCGCAAATCCCACTGCTCATTCCGTGCGCCACCGGCTCACCCTTGACGGCGAAGTTTCCCGCACCACAAAGCTATATTTTTCGCTCTTCGGCCAAAGATGCCATTCAAGCACCCTTTGTGGTGGACGATCTCGTGAAGCGGGGTTGGGAAAAAATTGCGATTTTTGCCGACAAGACGGGCTACGGTGAAGCAGGTTTGCAAGATGTATTGAAAGCGCTGGAATCCAAGAAAATCAAACCCGTCCACGTTGCGCGGTTTGATGTGGGTGTGAAGGATTTAAGCGAAGAAATGAAACTGGCCAAAGCAGCGGGGGCGGAGGTGATCTTCAGCTACACGGTGGGGCCAGAAAACGCGGTGATTGCCAAGTCAAAGCAGGCGATTGGCTGGAAGGTGCCACAAGTTGGCGCATGGCCGCTGTCTTTTCCGTTCTTTATTGATGGCGCTAAAGAGGCCGCTGAAGGTGCGCTTATGGCGCAAACTTTCATCGCCGAACCCAGCAATGAGCGCCGTGCGTCCTTCCTTTCGGCCTACGCTCGCAAATACAAAGCCAAGCGCATCACCGTGCCAATGGCTGCGGCGCAGGGCTACGACGCAATGTACCTGCTGATGTATTCGATGTTTAACTTGCGCGATGGTATTGCCTCAGGACCGGCCATCAAAGCAGCCTTAGAGAGCATGCCGCGCGTGTACTACGGCGTGGTGGCAACCTATGACAAGCCGTTTTCTGCCAACGACAAAGACGCGATCACCGCGAACATGCTCGTCATGGGGCAAGTAAAAAACGGCCTGATCACCTTTGCCTACCCCGAAGATGCCAAACGCAATTTGATCGTGCAGCGCAAACAGTGATTCGCACACAGCATGCAAGGAAGCGGCACAGCGCGGGCTGGCGACAAGCGCCGTTCTGCACTCTTGAAGCCGCTTCTTAGATCAAAGCAAGCCTTTCGCCCTTATATTATCTATATAGTATGCTATTTATTATATAGCAGGGTAAATGCCAGTTTTGCATAACCTTCACCATGGCGATAATTGACGCATGGAAACCAAATGGCTAGAAGACTTTGTGAGCCTCGCTGAAACCCGTAGTTTCAGCCGTTCGGCGCAGCTGCGGCACGTCACGCAACCGGCTTTTTCGCGGCGTATTCAATCGCTTGAATCTTGGGCTGGCACCGATCTGGTGGACCGCAGCTCCTACCCCACGCGCCTCACGCCCGCCGGCGAGACGCTGTATTCCCAGGCGCTGGAGACACTGCAAGGCCTGCAATCGACCCGTGCCATGCTGCGGGCGCATTCGGCTGCGGGCCAAGACGTGATTGAGTTTGCCGTGCCGCACACGCTCGCCTTCACCTTCTTTCCCACCTGGCTCACCGGCCTGCGCACCCGCTTTGGTCCTATGAAAAGCCGCTTGATCGCGCTCAATGTACATGACGCGGCAATGCGTTTAGTCGAAGCCAGTTGCGACTTGCTGATTGCCTACCATCACCCGTCGCAGCCCTTACAACTCGATCCAGATCGTTATGAATTTGTGAGCTTGGGAAGTGAAGTCATTGCGCCGTTTTCACAGGCAGATAGCCAAGGATTGCCGATTTTCAGCCTGCCCGGCCGCGCCGCCACGCCGCTGCCTTACCTCGGCTATGCGCCCGGTGCGTATCTTGGCCGGGTCGTGGATGTGATCCTCAAGACCGCGCCTCAGCCAGTCCATTTGGATCGCGTGTACGAAACCGATATGGCAGAAGGTCTTAAAGCTATGGCGCTAGAGGGCCACGGCATCGCCTTCTTGCCGCATAGCGCGGTGAAGAAAGAGTTGCGTGCCAAGCGTCTCGTCTCTGCCGATCTGCCGGGCAACGAGATGCAAATGACGATGGAGATTCGCGCCTACCGCGAAAAACCCAGCCTGCGCGAGAGCAAAGAAAGCAAACCCGAAAGCCAGCGTCCGCCCAAGCGCACAGCGCAGGTGCTCTGGGAATACTTGGTGGACACCAACAAGCCCAGCCTGGGCATGGCTGTCAAGGGTAAATCCCGAGATTGATTCATGCATTTATTTTATAGTTGCGTAACTATGAAATAAATGCATCGCGCACCGCCCAAAAGGCATTGGCTTTTTTAGTCCAAACTTCTTACAGTTCACTTCATTGCTGCTCCCCTCGGATCAGCCAAGATTGAAGCGAATGACCTCCCCCTCTGCTCCCACCGCCATGCAAGCCGCCCAAGAGGCCGCCAAGCTCGCCTTGACCCGCACCGAGCATGATTTTTTGGGCGAAAAACAAATTCCAGCACTTGCCTTTTGGGGTGTGCACACCGCCCGCGCCTTGGAAAATTTCCCCATCTCTGGCACGGCGATCTCGGCCATGCCGGATTTGATCCGCGCTTTTGGCTTGGTGAAAAAAGCCGCCGCCCGCGCCAACGCTGATTTGGGCGCACTCGATCGCAAACGTACCGCCGCCATCATCTTGGCATGCAACGAACTGATTGCTGGCAACTACCGCGACCAATTCGTCGTTGACGTGATCCAAGGCGGTGCCGGCACGTCCACCAACATGAATGCCAACGAGGTGATTGCCAATATCGCTCTGGAAAAACTCGGGTTTGAAAAAGGCCGCTATGACGTGCTGCACCCCAATGACCATGTGAATGCCTCGCAAAGCACGAATGACGTGTACCCCACCGCCGTGCGCATCGCGCTGTGGACGGGCATTGACCGCTTGCTCGGCTCGATGGAGATTTTGCGCCATGGCTTTGCCGCAAAAGCCGATGAGTTCAAGGACATCCTCAAGATTGGCCGCACGCAATTGCAAGATGCTGTGCCCATGACACTCGGCCAAGAGTTCTCCACTTATGCTGTCATGCTGGAAGAAGACGTGCTGCGTCTGCGCGAAGCCCGGGCGTTGATCGAAGAAATCAACCTCGGCGCCACTGCGATTGGCACCGGCATCAACGCTCCCGCAGGCTATGCCGATATGGCCTGCACCTTTTTGGCCGAAGAAAGCAAAATCCCCGTCAAAAAAGCCCCCAATTTGGTGGAAGCCACGCAAGATACCGGCGCTTTCGTGCAGCTCTCAGGCGTGCTCAAGCGCATCGCCTGCAAATTGTCAAAAATCTGCAACGATCTGCGCCTGCTTTCCAGCGGCCCGCAAGCCGGTTTTGGCGATATCAGGCTGCCCGCACGCCAAGCTGGCAGCTCCATCATGCCCGGCAAGGTCAACCCGGTGATTCCTGAGGTGATGAACCAAGTGGCCTTTGAGGTGATCGGCAACGACATGACGATCACCATGGCCTCTGAAGCCGGCCAATTGCAGCTCAATGCCTTTGAGCCGATCATGGGCTGGAGCCTCTTTAAAAGCATCGAGCATTTGAGTCAAGCTTGCCTGACCTTGCAAGCCAATTGCGTGGCCGGTATCGAACCCAACCGCGAACTGCTGGCAAAACGCGTTCGTGAATCCGTCACCCTCGTCACGGCGCTCAACCCGATCATCGGCTATGAAAAAGCCGCCTTGATCGCCAAAACAGCCATTGCCACGGGCCAGCCGATTGACGAAGTGGCCGAGTCTTTGGGCATCTTGAGCAAAGCGCAAATGGAAGCGCTGCTCGTGCCAGACAAGCTCACGCAACCTCTGCGCCTAGCTGCATAAGCCAACGCAGCACGCCGTCATATGGCATCAGATATCTAAATTCAAAAAACGCTCAGGGTAAATCAGGTGTCGGCAGAGCGCGCAAAAGCGCCTTTTGGCACAGTTCTTGTAACCAAAAATTTGTTTTGTGAGATAAAGATGAAAATTCACTCCCTGGTTTTAACCACTGGCTTGCTGGCTGCTTCTGCTTGTGGCGCGCCTGCAGCGTGGGCGCAAAGCGGCCCCGTGCTTGACCGCATCAAAGCGGGCGGCAAAATCGTGATCGCCCACCGTGAATCCTCCGTGCCGTTTTCGTATCTCGATGGCAATAAAAAACCCGTTGGCTACGCACTCGATCTGTGCATGAAACTTGCTGAAACTGTGCGCAAGAAAATGGGGGCCAAAGGGGATGATGGCATCCAGCTGCTGATGGTGACGCCCGCCAACCGCATTCCCTCCATCGCCGAAGGCAAAGCAGATATGGAATGCGGCTCCACCACCAACAACAAAGAGCGCCGTGAGAAAGTGGCATTCACGGTGCCGCATTTCATCACTGGCGCGAGGCTGCTGGTGAGAGCCAACAGCAAGGCCGAGCGTCTTGAAGATTTGAACGGCAAAACCGTCGTCTCTACCAAGGGCACCACGCCATTGAAAGCGGTGGAATCAGCCAATCGCGAGCGCCTCATGGGCTTAAAAGTGGTTGAAGCCCCGGATCATGCGCGTGCTGTAGAAATGGTGGAAAAAGGGGAGGCGGATGCTTTTGTGATGGACGATGTATTGCTTTATGGCTTGGCGGCGAATCGCCCGAATCCGAAAGGCTTAAAAGTGGTGGGCAAATTCCTTACCACCGAACCGCTGGCCATCATGATGCCCAAAAACGATCCAGAGTTCAAAAAGATCGTGGACGAAGAGATGAAGCGCCTGATTCGCTCCCGTGAAATTTATGCCATCTATGACAAATGGTTTGCCAAGCCCATCCCGCCCAACAACACCTCGCTCGATTTGCCCGTGAGCTACCTGCTGCGTGATTTCTGGAAATACCCCACAGATGTTGTGCCGTTTTAATGGCATGCAAGAAAAGCATCAGTAAAACCCGTAGAAACCTTTAACTCGCGGGAATACCCGCAGAGCTGATTTTTTACAATCTCGTTGTTAACTTTCCCGCTTTTATTTTTTGGAGAAATTGATGAAAAAGCAAATCTTGGCCTTGGCCGTTTCCGCAATCGCAGCCGGTGCAGCAATGGCGCAAGCGCCTGCCACTTCCACCATCGACAAGGTCAAGGCCTCTGGCGTGGTGACCATGGGCGTGCGCGAGTCCTCTGGCGCGCTGTCTTACACCTTGGGTGATGGCAAATTCACTGGTTTTCACGTCGAGATTTGCTCACGCATTTTGGCTGAGCTGGAAAAGCAAGTCGGCAAGAAAGTGGAAGTGAAATACCAATCTGTCACGTCACAAAACCGTATTCCCCTCGTGCAAAACGGTACTGTGGATATTGAGTGCGGCTCCACGACCAACAACGCCACACGTCAGAAAGATGTTGCCTTCCTTAACACCACCTTCGTGGAAGAAGTGCGTTTCGCTGTGAAAACCAACTCCGGCATCACTGGCATCAACCAGCTCAATGGCAAAAACGTGGCTACCACCACCGGCACGACCTCTGTGCAAACCCTGCGTAAGCACGAGCGCGCTACTGGCGTTGACTTCAAAGAAGTGTTTGGTAAAGACCACGCTGACAGCTTCTTGCTGCTTGAGACTGGCCGTGCTGACGCTTTCGTGATGGACGGCGCTATTCTTGCTGGCAACATTGCCTCCTCCAAGACTCCCGCTGATTTCAAGATCGTTGGTGAAGTGCTCTCCGTTGAGCCGATCGCCATCATGATCCGCAAAGACGATCCCACCATGAAGAAGCTGGGTAACGATGTGATTGCTGGCCTGATCAAGTCTGGCGATATGGCTAAGTTGTGGGACAAATGGTTCGTGCAGCCTATTCCTCCAAAGAACACCCGCGTGGGCTTGCCCGTCTCCGAAAGCACCAAAACAGCTTGGGCTAGCCTGAACGACAAGCCAATGGAAGATTACGCTAAGAAGTAAGCGCGCTCCTAGGTAAACCCCTGTCAGGCAAGTCCTGCCAGGGGTTTTGTTTTGGCACTAATCGTGCTACAAAGAAACATATCCATTCATAACGAGGAGCAACAACAATGGCATGGGATTGGCAAACATTTTGTAAAGAAACCACCTCCGGCGACATCATCGATGGTTGCTTCGGCAAAGGTGGCGATCAAACCTATCTGAACTGGATTTTGTCCGCCTGGGGCTGGACATTGACCGTCTCGGCCTTCGCGCTCGTCGTCGCGCTTAGCATGGGCTTGCTGATGGGCACCTTGCGCACCCTACCCAATTCGCCTTGGTTGGTGCGATTGGGCAATGCCTGGACGGAGTTGTTTCGCAACGTTCCGCTCTTGGTGCAGATTTTTCTCTGGTATTTTGTGATTCCCGCGATCTTCCCGGTGCTCAAAACTGTGCCTTCGGTGGTGCTTGTTGTGTTGGCCTTGGGTTTCTTCACCTCGGCTCGCATCAGTGAGCAGGTTCGCTCGGGTATTCAAGCACTGCCGCGAGGACAGCGTTATGCTGCGATGGCGGTGGGCTTCACCACGCCGCAAACCTACCGCTATGTGCTGCTGCCGATGGCGCTGCGCATTGTGATTCCGCCGCTGACTTCCGAGTCAATGAACATCATCAAAAACTCATCTGTGGCATTTGCTGTGTCGATTGCAGAATTGACCTTTTTTGCGCGCCAGTCCGGAGAAGAAACCTCCCAGCCCATACAAATGTATTTGGCTGTGACGGTGCTCTACATGATCTCTGCTTTCACGGTCAACAGGGTCATGGGCTTTATCGAAAAGAAATCCCGTGTGCCCGGCTTCGTGGCTGCAGGCGGCATGGGCGGAGGACACTAACATGGGCAATTTAGACCTCGGCTTTTTTGACTGGAGTGTGATTGGCCCGTTTGTGACCAAAGGCTTCATTTTCAGTATTTGGCTCACGGTGGTAGCCACCATCGGCGGCATCGTGCTTGGCACTTTCTTGGCGCTGATGCGCTTGTCGGGCAAACCTTGGTTGGATATTCCTGCCGCAGCCTACGTGAACACCATGCGCTCCATCCCCTTGGTGATGGTGTTGTTGTGGTTTTTCTTGATCATTCCGTTTGCGATTGGCCGCCCGCTGGGTGCGGAAATGAGCGCGATCATCACCTTCATCGCCTTTGAAGCCGCGTATTTCTCCGAGATTGTTCGCGCGGGTATCCAATCGATCCCACGTGGGCAAATCCATGCGGGCCAAGCGGTGGGCATGACCTACGGGCAAAACATGCGCATCGTGATCTTGCCGCAGGCCTTTCGCAACATGCTGCCTGTGTTCCTTACACAGACCATCATTTTGTTTCAAGACACCTCGCTGGTGTATGCGATTGGCGCCTATGACATGCTCAAAGGCTTTGAGACCGCCGGCAAAAATTATGGCCGCCCGGTTGAGGCTTATCTGCTGGCTGCCGTGGTTTATTTCTTCATGTGCCTTGCGCTGTCTTATGCCGCACGGCGATTGCAGCAAAAAGTCCAGATCATTCGTTGATTTCAAAAGAAATCAGCCTCTCACCCTTATAGAAATTAAATAGTTCGCTATTAAATAAATAGCAAATAGGAGAATTCAATGATTGAAATCAAAAATGCTTCCAAGTGGTATGGCAAAGTTCAGGTGCTCAACAAGTGCTCTACCAAGATCAACAAAGGCGAAGTGGTCGTGGTTTGCGGCCCTTCAGGCTCCGGCAAATCGACCTTGATCAAAACGGTCAATGCGTTAGAACCGATTCAGGAAGGTGAAATCTGGGTCGACGGCATCGGTATTCACGATCCCAAAACCGATCTGCCCAAGCTGCGCTCCAAAGTGGGCATGGTGTTTCAGCATTTTGAGCTGTTCCCGCATCTCTCCGTCACGGAAAACCTCACGATTGCGCAAATCAAGGTGCTGAACCGCACGCCTGATGAAGCCCAAGTGCGTGGCTTGAAAATGCTCGATCGCGTGGGCCTCATGGCACACAAAGACAAATTCCCTGGCCAGCTCTCCGGCGGCCAGCAGCAGCGCGTGGCGATTGCTCGCGCACTCAGCATGGACCCGATCGTGATGTTGTTTGATGAGCCCACCTCGGCGCTTGACCCAGAAATGGTCGGCGAGGTGCTGGATGTGATGGTCAAGCTCGCGCATGAAGGCATGACCATGATGGTCGTCACCCACGAAATGGCTTTTGCCCGCAAAGTGGCAAACCGCGTGATTTTCATTGATGTGGGTGGCAATATTTTGGAAGATTGCAATAAGGATGAATTTTTCAATCATCCGGAAAATCGCCAAACCCGTACGAAAGATTTTCTCTCAAAAATCCTTCAGCACTGATTCACGTTCAAAGCTTGCGAGATCGATGGGCTGCCCCACCCCAAATGGGTGCGCTCACGTAAACCCCGATTAGCAAGCGCGATGCGCTTGGCTAAACTCCCTATCACGTTGGCAAGGTATTTGCTTGCTAGTGATGTATTGCTTTCCTTAAACCTTCTCTTGGAGAAACCATGAAAATCTTGAGCACCCGACTCGCTCTCACCGCCTTGGCTGCGACCGCAAGCCTTTTGGCAGCACCCGCATTTGCCGGCAAAACACTGGACGCCATCAAAGCACGTGGCCAAATTGTTTGTGGCGTCAACACTGGTTTGGCTGGTTTCTCAGCTGCTGATTCGAGTGGCAATTGGTCTGGTTTGGACGTGGATGTTTGCAAGGCTTTGGCTGCCGCCACTTTGGGCGATGCCACCAAGATCAAATATGTGCCTTTGAACGCTCAGCAGCGTTTCACAGCCCTGCAGTCAGGTGAAATCGATGTGTTGTCTCGCAACACCACTTTTTCTTTGACACGCGACGGCTCTCTGGGTCTGCACATCACCACCCCCACCTACTACGATGGCCAGGGCTTTATGGTGACCACCAAGAGCAAGATCAAGAGCACTAAGCAGCTCAAAGGTCAAACGGTTTGCGTGCAATCTGGCACCACCACCGAGAAAAACCTGACCGATTTCTCCCGCGCTAACAACCTTAACATCAAGCCTGTGGTGTTCGAGAAAGTGGAAGCCGCTACCGGCGCTTATTTCTCTGGTCGCTGCGTGGCCTACACCACGGACGCTTCTGGCTTGGCCTCCGTGCGCAACAAAGAAGCGAAGAATCCTGATGAGCATGTGATCCTTCCCGAGTTGGTCTCCAAAGAGCCGCTCGGCCCCATGGTTCGCCGTGGCGATGACGAGTGGTTTGCCATCGTCAAGTGGGTCGTTTATGGTTTGCTCGAAGCTGAAGAGTATGGCGTGACAGCGGCAAACTTAGACCAAATGAAGAGCAGCACCGATCCTGTGGTTCAACGTTTGCTCGGCACCACCGAAGACACTGGCAAGTTGCTCGGCCTGGACAAAGAGTGGATGGCTCGCGCCATCAAAACTACCGGCAACTATGGCGAAATCTTCGAGCGCAATGTCGGCCCGAAGAGCGCTTTGAAATTGCCACGTGGCGTGAACAACCTGTGGAACAAGGGCGGCCTGATGTACGCCTACCCAATCCGTTGATTCAGGCTTGAATCTCTCGCCTTCTAGGCATAAGCCAGCGGACGGGTTACCCATCCGCTGGCTTATTTTTTGCATGAACCTGATGCAGCGTCGTCTTCTTTCATTTTTAACCTGGCACCCAGCGTTGATTCGCTCGGTGGTGTGCTGATGAATTCTCCCTCCTCGCCCCCCAAAAAGCCATTTTCGTTTCGCAGCCAGGCTTTCCGTGGACTGATTTATCAGTTGATTATGGTCAGCGTTGTTGTGGCCGTCGTGTGGTGGCTCGCGGCCAACACGGTATACAACATGAAGGTGCGCGGTATTCAAAGCGGCTTTGACTTCCTGAAACAAGCCGCTGGCTTTGATATTGGCGAGAGTCTGATCGCTTATGAGTCGATCGACGCCTATTGGCGCGCTTTCTTGGTGGGTCTGACAAACACCCTGCGTGTGGCGATCGTTGGCATCATTCTCACGACCCTGATCGGGACCATGATTGGCGTGGGCCGCTTTTCGCGCAACGCCTTGGTGCGCGGCATTTGCTATGCGTATGTGGAGGTGTTCCGTAACATTCCGATTTTGCTGCAATTGCTGATGTGGTATCTGCTCATGACCGAAGTGCTGCCCGACACCACGAATGCTTGGCAAATGGGTTCGGTATTTTTGAGCAAGGGCGGTCTGAACTTTCCCAAGCCCCTTTGGGCACCTGGCTACGGTTGGATGATGATCGGTTTGGCAGCAGGGTGCGCACTGGCTTGGGTGTATCGCCGCTGGGCAATGGCGCAGTTTGAAGCCACCGGCAAGATTCGCAGCCTGTTTTGGACACCGGTCGCCATTGTGCTGGCGATGGGATTCTTGGGCTGGCTTCTGGGCGGCGCACCGGCAGAATTTAATTACCCCAAGAAGGGGGAGTTTGCGATTGAAGAAGGCGGCAGCTTCACGCCTGAATTTGTGTCGGTTTTATTGGGCCTGACGGTCTACACGGCAGCGTTTGTCGCCGAAGTGGTGCGCTCGGGCATTCAATCGGTGGCGCGCGGCCAAAGCGAAGCCGCTGCCGCTTTGGGACTGTCTAAAGGCCAAGAGATGCGGCTGGTGATGCTGCCGCAGGCGCTGCGCGTGATTATTCCGCCGATGACGAATCAGTTTCTTAACTTGACAAAAAACTCTTCTCTGGCTGTGGCCATCGGTTACCCCGATGTGGTCTCGATTGCCAATACCGCGCTTAACCAAACCGGGCGCGCCGTGGAGTGTATTGCCATTGTCATGTTGGTTTACCTCAGCACCTCGCTCTCCACCTCTGCTTTCATGGGTTGGTACAACAAGCGCTCTGCGATCAAAGAAAGATAAGGAAGCCATCATGAGCAATGCAATTGTTTATCAAAGCGTCGAAGCCCGGCCTGCGCCGATGCGCACCGACGGGCTGGTGGCCTGGAGCCGCAGCAATCTGTTTGCGGACTGGAAAACCACACTCGCCACTCTCTTCATTGGCAGCTTCTTGATTTGGTATGGGATTCAAGCTCTGAGTTGGGGCGTGTTTCGTGCGGTTTGGTCGCCAACCGCCGATCTTTGCAGAGTGGACGGTGTCGGTGCCTGTTGGGGCGTGATCACCGAGAAGTATCGCCTGATTGTTTTCGGGCGCTACCCTTTTGAGGAACAATGGCGCCCGCTGATCGCCACCGTGCTGATGCTCAGCCTGCTGGTGGTCAGTTGCATTCGGTATTTTTGGAAGCCCTGGCTGGCCGTGTTGTGGGTGATCGTGTTGGGCTTGTTTTTCATGATCATGTATGGCAACACCCTGGGGCTATCCAAGGTCGAGACCGACCGTTGGGGCGGTTTGCCGCTGACGATTTTGCTCGCCACCCTGTCGATTGCCATGGCCTTCCCGATTGCTTTGCTGGTTGCCTTGGGCAGACGCTCGGATTTGCCTGCCATTAAGACTTTCTGTGCGGTTTATGTGGAGCTGGTTCGCGGCGTGCCGCTGATCTCGGTGCTCTTCATGGCCAGCTTCATGTTTCCACTTTTCATGCCGCAGGGCGTGAAGATCGATGTACTGATCCGCGTGTTGGTGGGCATCACGCTGTTTGCTGCCGCTTATATGGCCGAGGTGATTCGCGGTGGCTTGCAGGCCATTCCCAAAGGGCAGCTTGAGGCCGCCGCCACCTTAGGCCTGAGTTACTGGCAAACGCAGCGCAAGATTGTGTTGCCGCAAGCATTGGCGATGGTGGTGCCGGGCATCATGAACAACTTCATTTCCATCTTCAAAGACACGTCGCTGGTGACCATCGTCAGCTTATATGAGTTGACTGGCGCGATGAGCTTGGCACTGAACTCCGATGCAGACTGGCGGCCTTTCAAGATTGAAGCCTACTTGTTCATTGCGGCTATTTATTTCGTATTTTGCTTTGCAATGTCCCGCTACAGCCTGTGGGTCGAAAAGCAAGTCAACAAAGGCAAGGCCCGCTGAACGCGGCGCAGCTCTCCCTTCTTTTTCAGGATTTCCCCATGAGCGACAACATCATCAGCTTCGACAAAGTCAACAAATGGTATGGCAACAACTTTCATGTGTTGCGCGATATTGATCTCCAAGTGAGACGTGGCGAGCGAATCGTGATCTGCGGTCCGTCTGGCTCGGGCAAATCCACCTTGATTCGCTGCATCAACCGCTTGGAAGAACACCAGCAAGGCCAGCTCACGGTCGATGGCGTGGAGCTCACCGATGACGTGAAGGCTATTGACGAGGTCCGCAAAAAAGTGGGCATGGTGTTCCAGCAGTTCAATCTGTTCCCCCACCTCACGGTGCTGGAGAATCTCACGCTCTCGCCGATGTGGGTGGGCAAGATGCCCAAGAAGGAAGCCGAGGAACGGGCCATGGTGCAACTGCAGCGCGTTCGCATCGCCGAGCAAGCCGACAAGTACCCGCTGCAACTCTCAGGCGGCCAACAGCAGCGGGTGGCCATTGCTCGCGCATTGTGCCTGACACCCAAGATCATGCTGTTTGACGAACCCACCTCCGCGCTTGATCCCGAGATGATCAAAGAGGTGCTGGATGTGATGATCGAAATGGCCGGTCAGGGCATCACGATGATTTGCGTGACCCACGAGATGGGTTTTGCCAAGGCTGTGGCTGATCGCGTGATCTTCATGGACCAAGGCCAGATCGTGGAGCAAAACACGCCGCACGAGTTCTTCAATAATCCGCAGAGCGAGCGCAGCAAAGATTTTCTGTCCAAGATCTTGGGACATTGACATCGTCTTTAAATCGATTCTTTAGGTTAAAAACAGGGTTTTGCCCTTGTATTCCCTGCTAAGTTTGCTATATGATTCATAGCAATTAATATGTGTGAACTTCTGGGCATGAACACCCGCCAGCCGGCGGCCATCACGTTCTCTTTCCGTGGCTTTGCCAAGCGCGGCGGAGAAACTGGGCATCATCGCGATGGCTGGGGCATTGCTTTCTACGAAGAGACCGGATGCCGCATCTTTTTAGATGATCTACCCGCTTGCAGCTCACCCTTGGCCGCTTGGGTACAAAGCTACCCGATCAAATCGCGCATCGTGATGGCGCATATCCGTAAAGCCACGCAGGGAGCGCCGGGCCTTTCGAACTGCCACCCGTTTCAAAGAGAATGGCAGCGCAAGTCTTGGACGTTTATTCACAACGGAAACCTCACCCACTACACGCCCGCGCTGGATGGCACCTACCGCCCGATTGGCCAAACCGACAGCGAGCTGGCATTCTGCGCCCTCTTACAACACCTGCGCCAGCGCTTTCCGCAAGACGGCATGCCCGATGCCATCGAATTGGCCGAGGCCATTCACGAAGCCGCCACAGAGATCGCGCAATTTGGCAATTTCAACTTCTTGCTCTCGCAAGGCGAGTGGCTGTTTGCCTACTGCACCAGCAAGCTGCATTTTCTGCAACGCCGCGCACCGTTTGACCTTGCGCAGTTGGTGGACGAGGATCTGAGTATTGATTTGCGGGATATAAATGCAGAGGACGATTGCATGGCCATCGTCGCCACAGCGCCGCTCACGCGCAACGAATCTTGGCAAAAATTTCAAGCCGGCACACTCAAACTGTTTGAAGGCGGCGAGCTGCGCTGGGAATCTGTCGTGAAACGCGTGCCGTATTTCGAGCCTGCTGTCGATCCGTCGCAATAAGCGGCTTTTTTGATAAAGCTAAGGCAAAAGTTCCCACAGGTTTTGGAACAATACACATATGATCACACCCGCAACCCGCCCAGCCGACACGCTCTCGCTCACCCTCACCCGCCCCGACGATTGGCATTTGCATTTGCGCGATGGCGATGCGCTCGCGGCTGTTGTGCCGCATACCGCAGCACAGTTTGCTCGCGCTATCGTGATGCCAAATCTGCGCCCACCCGTGACCACAGCGGCTCAGGCACTGGCTTACAAAGCACGTATTCAAGCCGCTGTGCCTGCGGGTATGCAGTTTGAGCCTTTGATGACGCTGTATTTGACCGACAACACACCGCCCGATGAAATCAAACGCGCCAAAGACGCAGGCGTGGTGGCGCTAAAACTCTATCCCGCCGGTGCCACGACCAACAGCGACGCAGGCGTGACAGATCTGCGCAAAACCTACAAAACCTTGGAGGCCATGCAGCGCGAAGGCTTGCTGCTGCTGGTGCATGGCGAAGTCACCAGCCCCGAGATTGACTTGTTTGACCGCGAAGCCGTGTTTATTGACACTCAGCTTATTCCGCTGCGCAAAGATTTCCCTCAGCTCAAAATTGTCTTTGAGCACATCACGACGAAAGAAGCCGCGCAGTATGTGGCGCAAGCAGATGAGCATACGGCCGCCACGATCACTGCGCATCATCTTCTTTACAACCGCAACGCTATTTTTCTCGGCGGCATTCGCCCGCATTACTACTGCCTGCCGGTTTTGAAGCGCGAAACGCACCGCCAAGCCTTGGTGAAAGCAGCCATCAGCGATGGCGCAAAATTCTTCCTTGGTACCGACAGCGCCCCGCATCCAGCGCATCTGAAAGAGCATGCCAGCGGCTGCGCGGGTTGTTACACCGCGCTGTCTGCGATGGAGCTGTATGCGGAGGCTTTTGAAGCGGCTGATGCGCTGCACAAGCTAGAAGCCTTTGCATCGTTCAACGGTGCCGATTTCTATGGCCTGCCGCGCAACACGGGCCAGATCAGCTTAAAAAAACAAGCGTGGACCCTGCCCGAGACCCTGCCTTTTGGCAATGCTGACATCAAGCCCCTGCGCGGCGGGGAAAGCTTGACTTGGCAGATGGCCTAGCCTCCTAGGCATCTAGACATCTGAGCCGTCACGCGAAGCGATTCACTGCAATCTCGTCTTGATGGTTGGCAATATGCAGGGTGTGCGCGATGCTGAAATCCGCTTTGCTCAACTTGCCATAAGCAAAATGGGGCTTGAGGTCAGCTTTGTGAGCTTGAAAGCGACTGATGGCTGAGCGCAAACGGTTGGCAGAAGGTTTCCAGGCTGGAAATGGGGTCAAAACGGGTGCGCCAGGAATCGGCTCGCTCAGGGAATGGCTCATCTGGCCGCGCCATTTGAAGACGCTGAACGCAGCTGTGCCTAAAGTGTTCTGAAACAGTGCGCTTTTCGCCTGCGGAAAGCCGTCCATGCTCATTTCAATGCTTTGCGAGAGATGCTCCAAAATCGCTGAAAGCGGCCATGCGCCCGTGGTTTTCACGCCGGGCGCGGTTTCTAGCTGTTCGAGCCAGAGCAGCGCCTGTGAGAGGCTTTGCACTTTGGTGTCGTCTTGCGCCAAAGCAAGGCTCGGCAGCCAGACGGAGCTGATCAAACCACTGCTGCGGGTGAGGAAATGACGGCGTTGCATAGGATGATTGTAGATCAGCTATCCTTGAAACAAAACTGACTTTTAGCCCTTGTAGAATCTAAGTAGTTAGCTATAAAAATAATAGCAACACAGTAGCACGAGCTGAGTTAAAACCGCTTGGCACGGTGCGTGCTCATCTATGATGAACTTGAACTCCCCGGATAGGATGCTTTATGACAGACGCTGTTTCCCCCACCCACCCCCGCGCACCGCCCGCAGCAGAGCCCGAGCGCAAGCCTGTGAGCTTGGCGCTGCAAGGCGGGGGCTCGCATGGGGCGTTTACTTGGGGCGTGCTTGATGTGCTCTTGGAAGATGGCCGTTTGCAGTTTGACGGCATCAGCGGTGCCAGCGCGGGGGCGATGAATGCGGTTGTGCTGGGCTCAGGCTTCGCCGCGCATCCTGAGGACCCACTTGCCGCCAGGCAGGCCGCTCGCAAATCGCTGGCCCATTTTTGGCACAAAATCGCGCGGATGGGCGAGGCCAGCAAGCTACAGCGCGGCTGGATGGAGATGTGGCTGACTGGCTGGCGAGCCAGCGGCATGGTGCCTTCCGCCTCGGCTTTGTCGCCAGCTCAGCTCAATCCACTGGACATCAACCCCCTGCGCGAGCTGCTGGCCGATTGCGTGGACTTCAAACGCCTGGCCCAAACCAGTACACCG
>JANMDE010000469.1:0-4681 GCA_031376105.1 Variovorax sp.
AGAAGGTTATTTCGCGCGCTGTGGCCGCAAGGTCTGCTTGTTTACTCAAAATCAGCCTACTTTTTTAGCCGAGCATGACTACTGGACACCCGAGCAACTCGACACCAACGAAATTTACCGTGATTTTTTCCGGCCACGCGGACTGGGTTGGTCTGCCTGCACCGGGCTGGCCATGCCGACGCAAGACAACATCGTCTTCACCCTAGAGCGAGAATATGCGCGCGGCCCGGTCGAGCGAGACAAAATTGATCTCCTCAATGAGCTGCGCCCCCATCTTGCACGCGCTGCATTGATTGCGGCGCGCTTGGGGTTGCGAAGCGCCCAAGGCGCGAGCAACACGCTGGCCGTGATGGGCTTGCCAGCTTTGGTGTTGGATGAAGATGGTACGGTGATCGAGGCTAACGATTTGATGTTGGGTCTGCAAGATCACATGCAATGGCGTGCTAACAATCGCATCGCCCTGAATGACGCACGTGCTAATGAGCAACTGTGGGCATCGCTGCCTGCGCTGGGCAAGACTGATGAATCGTCGGTCCATTCGTTTGTGCTTCGCGGCCCGGACGGGCTGGCCGCCATGGTGGCTCATGTCTTGCCGATTCGCCGCTCTGCTCACGACATTTTTGTGCGCTCTTATGCGCTTTTGGTGGTGACACCGCTGACCGCACGAAAAGCCCCGCCAGTGGAGCTGCTGCGCTCTTTGTTTGACCTGACGGTGGCTGAAGCCCGCGTGGCTCGTGGCTTGGCAGGCGGGGCTTCGCTAGACGATATTGCGGCAAGCGGCGGTGTGGGCCGAAACACGGTGCGCACCCAACTCCAGCAGGTGTTGGAGAAAACGGGCTGCACACGCCAGGCAGAAGTCACCGCGCTGCTGTCTAACATCGCGCTGGCTTAATTGACAACAGCCTAACGCAGCTTAGCGAGCTGGGCAAATGCGCAAAGGCCGTAAGGTGATTCAAGCCAGCGCCACGCGCTGAAACAGGCCGCCCGGCAACCGCGTGATATCGCCGAGCAGTTCCAGTTCGAGCAATTGCACTTGCAGTTGTGCGGCTGAGATGCCGGTGCGGTCAGCGAGCGCATCAATGCTCACCGGATCATGCCCCATGGCTTGGAGCAGGGGGCTGTCGCCTTGATCGCCACTACCTTCCAGAAAATGAGACTCATTGTTTGAGTCATTTTGGCTATCTCCCCCTATGTTATCTACGTAGAGTGCTCTTGAAATCATAGCATTCAATAAATCAGACGAAGGCTTAATCGGCAGCTCTTCGAGCACATCTTGCGCACTTTCCACCAGCTTGGCGCCTTGCTTGATCAGATGATGGCAGCCTTTGGATTGCGGGCTGTGAATGGAGCCGGGAATGGCGAACACATCTTTGCCTAAGTCCAGCGCTTGCCTTGCAGTAATCAGCGAGCCAGATTTAATGGCGGCTTCCACTACCAGTGTGCCTTGCGTGAGCGCAGCAATGATGCGGTTACGGCGGGGGAAATTCTCAGGCAGTGGCGGTGTGCCGATCGGGAATTCGCTCAGGATCAGGCCATGTTGCACGATGCGGTGCGCCAGATCATGGTGGCGCTTGGGATACACCCGATCTAGTCCGGTGCCGACCACAGCGATGGTGCTGCCGGCGGCGCTGCCAAAATCGTTTTGCGCATCGAGCGCGCCTTCATGCGCGGCGCCGTCAATGCCCAAGGCCAGGCCGCTGACGATGTGCAGACCTGATTGCGCGAAGACTTTGGCAAAACTGCGTGCGTTCGCCAAGCCTTGCGGCGTGGCATTGCGACTGCCGACAATGGCGATGTCATGCGCCGCTTCTTGCGCCACGATCTGCGCATACACGGACGCCGCGCCAGTGACATAGAGCAAAAGCGGGGGGTCCGCTAATGTGAGCAGGGCGGGGGGATAGTCGCTATCGGCAAGGCTGACGATTTTGCGCAAGATACCGGCAGGCGCCGCCTCGTGCCAAGCCCAGGTGGCCTCAACAAGCGCGGGCAGCTGTGCATCAGGCTGCAAGATGGCTTTGATTTGCGTTGGCTTGAGGAATTGCCCCAGCGCTTCTTGGCTCTGCAAAAAAACACGTTCGGGCAAGCCGAATGCAGCGAGCAGCTTGCGGCCGCTCAT
This sequence comes from Variovorax sp., assembly GCA_031376105.1. Classification (GTDB taxonomy): domain Bacteria; phylum Pseudomonadota; class Gammaproteobacteria; order Burkholderiales; family Burkholderiaceae_C; genus JANMDU01. Next base: position 2,117 of record JANMDE010000469.1, read on the forward strand.
ATTCCCAATGCCCTGGGCAGCGGCGAGGCGCAGCCAAGAGGCGAGCTCGTCGCGCGTCATGCCAAGCTTGAGTGAATTATAAAAATCAGCGTGGATTGACCAAGCGATCACCCACCTTCACGCCATCATTGATCTGCAAGATCAAGGCGTAGGAGACTTTGTCAAACGTGCGGAACACCATGGCCAGGCCATTGCGCTCGTCGGGCAATTTGATCTCTTGGCGCGGGCTCACCGTACTGTCGATCACCGTGCGGCCATCTTTGATAATTGCCAACACATGACCCACTTCGAGACCATCTGCAGCGCCTTTGTTCAAGCTCACGACACCGTTTTGGCCTGCCCGCGCTACGGCTGAGCCATACATGGACATCACTCTCACGCCTTCAATGACTTTGCCGGGCGCGCGCGGAATGTAAGTGGGGAATTCCCGCTTGGGCTCGGGCAGTAGGCGGTCGCCCGTACGCATTTCTTCCTTATTGCCAACGATATCAAACGTGGCGGGCAGCACTTCAACGCTCGTCTTGCCGTCTTTGCCCGTGACATTGCGGGTGCTCTCGCCGCGCACGATGTCGGCGGCGCCCAAATATTGCGCTTCGTACGCAATGATTTGATTGGTGTTGGGGTCACGCAACGGCACGGCATTGCGATAAATGCGATAGCGTGTCGGTGCGGTTTTTTCGGTGCTTAAATCTTGCGCTTGGCTGGCGCGGGCATAAATACGGTCACCTTTTGCAAACAGCACGCGTTCGTTGTCTGCGCCCACGATACGCGGCGCACGCAGATGCGCTGCTTCATCCACCAACACCGGCTCAGCCAAGAAAGGCTCGAGCAAATGGCTGGGCAAGGTAGGAATGGCGGCATCGGCTAGGGTTTCATAGCGTGTACGCGGCGAGACTTTGACCGTCTGGATGCCGCCCGCTTCAGCGCCGCGCGCGCGCAGCACAGCGCGGCCAGAACTCTTATCAAGCACGAGCACTTGGCCTGGGTAGATCAAATGCGGGTTACGGATGTCGTTTAGATTCATGCCCCACAGCTCGGGCCAACGCCATGGCTGATTCAGGTAAAGCCCGGAAATGGCCCAGAGCGTGTCGCCGCTTTTGACGGTGTAGCTTTCGGGGGCGCTCGGGGAGAGTTCATCCAGAGCCACACCGGCTTGCGCCACGCGCTGGGCAGTGGCTTTCTGCGCTGGGGTGGTGATATTTTGGGCGAAGGCCGGGGCGAGCAGGCTGCTGGACAGGGCTGCGCCCAGGCAAATGGCCAAAATTCGTTGCGGGCTGTGCTGCTTCATGCGTGTTTTCCCACCATGTTGAAACTAGAAATTACTGTCAATTTTGATCTTAACCTATTGATTTGGCAAGATTTCTTCAAATTTTTGTCTTTTCTGAGCGTGCGGGCGGGCTGAAATATTGCGAAAATACGTCATTTACCGCTTTGGCTGCCTTTTCGGGCGCTGAAGCGGCGAGGCTCTTTATTGCTTTTTGATGGCTTGCATTCATGACTTCTCCCCAAATTCTCCCCATCTTGACTTACCCCGACCCGCGCCTGCATACGGTCGCGCAGCCCGTGGCCATGGCCACAGGCATCGACGAACGCCTCAAAACCTTGATCGCCAACATGCTGGCCACGATGTATGACGCGCAAGGCATTGGCCTGGCTGCCACGCAAGTGGATGTGCATGAGCGCTTGATCGTGATTGACGTGAGCGAGGAGCGCAACGCACCGCTGGTGATCATCAACCCCACCGTGCTCTGGGCAAGCCCTGAAAAGCAAAAAGGCGACGAAGGCTGCCTCTCTGTGCCTGGCGTGTATGACGGCGTGGAGCGCAGCATCTCGATCCGGATTTCTGCGATTGACGAGCACGGCACATTGCGCGAGATTGAGGCCGATGACACCCTGGCAGTCTGCATTCAGCATGAGATGGATCACTTGATGGGCAAGGTGTTTGTGGAATATCTCTCGCCGCTCAAGCGCACGCGCATCAAATCCAAGATGGCCAAGGCTGAGCGCGAAGCAGCTGAGGCTGACGGGCGCCGGTAATTCATGCGCATCATCTTCGCGGGCACGCCCGAGTTTGCGCGGGTGGCGCTGGAGGCTTTGCAGCTTGCTGGCCATCAAATTGCTTTGGTGCTGACCCAACCGGATCGCCCAGCAGGGCGCGGCATGAAATTGCAGGCATCGCCTGTGAAGCAGTTTGCTTTGGAGCAAGGCATGGCAGTGGCGCAGCCGCGCAGTTTGCGGCTCGATGGCAAATATCCCGAGGAAGCGGCGGTTGCCAGTTCACAAATAAAAGCAACTGCGGCTGATGTGATGATCGTGGCAGCCTATGGGTTGATCTTGCCGCAATGGGTGTTAGGTGTGCCGCGCTTAGGCTGCCTCAACATTCACGCAAGCTTGCTGCCCAGATGGCGCGGTGCTGCGCCGATTCACCGGGCCATTGAGGCGGGCGATGCTGATACGGGCATCACCATCATGCAAATGGACGCGGGGCTGGATACTGGCGATATGCTGCTTGTGCAATCGTTGCCAATCGCAGCAACCGAAACCACGGCGAGTTTGCACGACATG
>JANMDE010000484.1:0-5291 GCA_031376105.1 Variovorax sp.
ATTCTTAGATGAGCGTACTCGCGCTTGTTATGAGTTCAATCGCTCCCTTTCTCGAAGCAGTTCTGATCCCGATTACAAAACTGTGCTCGGACTCGAGGATGGGCAGGGGCGAGTGGTTTTTGGTCCGATTCGCGCGGATTATTGTCAGGCGGGTGGGAATCCGATTGCGTCGCTGCCTGATTATTTAAAGGGTCCGCACGTTACTCTTTTTGGGCCGCCCGATAGCGCAAAGCTCTCGATCAATGGCAGATGAGCGAAGAGCAAAAGCAAGCGGTGCTCGCGCGTGATTTCAATCGCATGATTGCTCTGGGTGGCAATATTTATTTCATGGCCAAGCTGGGCTTCACCGATGAGCGAAATTTTCAGCAAATGGCAGGCTCCATGACGGGCATGACGGAAGACGAATACAAAGCCATGATGATTGGCGGTGGCCGCAGCGCGCAAGGTAATCGCAAGTTAGGCGAGAGCGGTGATGCACAACCCGAGCATCAGCCCCAGGGCAGCGGCAAGGGATCGTATTGGTCCGAAGGCCACCCACGGTATAAAAAAGCATAAGCAGAACATCATGGCAAAAATCACCGCATCCGTATACACCTCCCACGTCCCCGCCATTGGCGCAGCGATGGATTTGAAGAAAACTGGCGAAGCCTATTGGCAGCCGCTTTTCAAAGGCTATGATTTTTCTAAAGAGTGGATCAAGGTCAATCAGCCCGATGTTGTGTTCTTGGTGTACAACGATCACGCCACAGCCTTCAGCCTAGAGATGATTCCCACGTTTGCAATCGGCACGGGCGCACACTACCCGATTGCCGATGAAGGCTGGGGCCCGCGCCCTGTGCCCAATGTGCAAGGCCATCCAAGCCTCGCTTCGCATATTGCGCACAGTGTGATTCAAGATGATTTTGACCTCACCATCGTGAATGAAATGCCGGTGGATCACGGCCTGTCTGTGCCGCTGTCGCCGATGTTTGGCGAAAAAGATCCTGTCACCGATGTTTGGCCTTGCAAGGTGATTCCTTTCGCTGTGAACGTGGTGCATTACCCCATCCCCTCGGGTGAGCGCTGCTTCAAAATTGGCCAAGCGATTCGCAAAGCCATTGAGAGCTTTGATGAAAATCTCAACGTGCAAATCTGGGGCACAGGCGGCATGAGCCACCAGCTTCAAGGCCCACGCGCTGGTTTGATTAACAAAGAGTTTGATGCCGCTTTCATCGACGAGCTCATTGCAAACCCTGCTGCACTGGCAAAAAAATCGCATATCGACTACGTGCGTGATGCAGGCAGCGAAGGCATTGAATTGGTGATGTGGCTGATCGCACGCGGCGCGATGGCCGATGTGGCAGGCGGCAAAGCGCCAACGCTGAAGCATCGCTTCTATCATGTACCCGCGTCCAACACGGCTGTTGGACATTTGATATTGGAAAACTAACATGACGATCAATGTTGCTCTTGCAGGCGCAGGGGCTTTTGGTATCAAGCACCTTGATGCCCTCAAACTCATCGATGACGTGAAAGTCATCTCCCTGATTGGCCGTGATTTGGCTAAGACAAGGGAAGTAGCGGATAAATATGGCATCCAGCATGTGACTGATGATTTAGCCGACACCTTGCAGATCAAAGAAATTGATGCCGTGATCTTGTGCACACCCACACAAATGCATGCCTCGCAAACGCTCGCCTGCCTTGCTGCGGGCAAGCATGTGCAGGTGGAAATTCCGCTGTGTGATGTATACAAAGAGGGGCAAGCTGTTGTTCAAGCTGCAAAAGTGTCAGGCAAAGTAGCCATGTGCGGCCACACACGGCGCTTCAATCCTTCGCACCAGTATGTGAACAAGCAAATCAAAGCCGGAGTTTTTAACATCCAGCAAATGGATGTGCAAACCTACTTTTTCCGTCGCACCAACATGAATGCACTCGGTCAAGCCCGCAGCTGGACGGATCATCTGCTTTGGCATCATGCGGCGCACACGGTCGATCTTTTCGCCTACCAATGCGGGAGCCCGGTGGTGAAGGCAAACGCCATACAAGGCCCGATTCATCCCGCCCTAGGCATCGCTATGGACATGAGCATCCAGCTTCAAGCTGCCAATGGCGCGATCTGTACATTGAGCCTCAGCTTCAACAACGATGGCCCGCTAGGCACTTTCTTCCGCTACATCGGCGATAGTGCGACCTATATCGCCCGCTATGACGATCTCTTCAACGGAAAAGAAGAAAAAATCGATGTCAGCCAAGTTGCGGTCAGCATGAACGGCATTGAGCTGCAAGACCGTGAATTCATCGCCGCCATTCGAGAAGGCCGCGAGCCCAATGGTTCAGTCGCGCAGGTGTTGCCTTGCTATGAAGTGTTGCACAATATGGAGCAACAGCTCATTTAATTCACTACGAATTTAATAGCGGCCTGCGTAGCATCTATAAGGGCTAGCAGGCCTTTTTAATGGAATTTACGATGAAAAAACGCAAAATTGGCCAGTTTCAAGTACAAGCCATCGGCCTAGGTTGTATGAACTTAGATCACGCCTACGGCCCCTCTGTGTCAGCAGAGCAGGGCGAGCGTGTGCTACTCGGCGCGCTGGATGCGGGCTATGATTTTTTGGATACAGCCACGTTGTATGGCGGAGGAAAAAATGAAACTCGCCTTGGCGAAGTGCTTAAAAAACACCGCCATCGCTTCACTCTGGCGAGCAAGTGTGCGATGGCGATCATTCCTGTTGATGGCAAGCCCACGCGGGTGATTGACGGGCGGCCAGAGACCGTCAAGCGCCAATGTGAAGACAGCTTGCGCCGCCTGCAAACCGATGTGATTGATCTGTATTACATGCATCGTTGGGACAAAAAAGTACCGATCGAAGACAGTGTGGGCGCTTTGAGCGATATGGTGCGCAAAGGCCATATCCGCGCGATTGGCCTCTCGGAAGTGGGCGCTGCCACGCTGCGCAAGGCGCATGCTGTGCACCCCATAGCAGCCCTGCAAAGCGAATACAGCCTGTGGACACGCGATCCTGAAATTGCGGTGTTGCAAGCGTGCAAAGAGCTAGGCATTGGCTTTGTGGCTTTCAGCTCGGTGGCACGTAAATTCTTCGGCGGCTTAACGGATGCCAATGCACTGGATGCCAAAGACATTCGCCGAACCATGAGCCGTTTTCAGGGCGAGAATTTGCAAAAGAATCTAGCTCTGTTGCCTCCCATGGACGCGATGGCCAAGGATATGGACGTGACGGTAGCGCAGCTCGCACTCGCCTGGGTGCTGGCGCAAGGCGATCACATCGTTTCTATTCCTGGCACGACGAATCCGCAGCACATGCGTGACAATTTCGCCTCCCAAGACATTTCACTGAGCGCTACGCAACTAGAGCAGCTCAACCAAATGATCAACCACCACAACGTGAGCGGCGCTCGCTATGACGCGCAATCGCAATCGGAAGTCGATACAGAGTGCTATTGATGAGATAGCACTCTGTTTATATTTTATAAGGGCGAGAGCCTTGAAAAGCTCTCTAAATCTCTTTCAAATCCCTTTTTTCGCCAAACGTATGGTGGTGTGATCACGCGATGTGAACCATAGCCTGAACACAAACCAGCCCACCAGCAATGCACCCATACTGAAGATCACATCACCTGGCACGCGCATCCACACCAGCAAGTGAATCAAGGGCTTGCCCATGAAATCTTGCGAACGTGCAAACCAGTAGCCATGCTCCAGCGCCGCTTGCAGTTGCAACACGCCAATCGGCAGCAGGGTGAGCAGCGCCATCAGAGACAAGCCGATGTTGAGCGACCAAAAAGCGGAAGCCAATGTGGCGTTGTTCCACTGCGCATCGGGCTTTAGGCCGCGTAAACAAAACAGCATCAAACCAATCCCCAGCATGCCGTACACACCAAAGAGCGCGGTGTGGCCGTGTAGCGGCGTGAGATTGAGCCCTTGCATGTAATACAGCGCCATAGGCGTGTTGATCAAGAAGCCAAACAAACCCGCACCCACCAGATTCCAAAAGCTCACAGCGAGGAAGAACATCACGGGCCAGCGATAGCGCTCCATCCAAGCGGTGGCGCGGCTGTGTTGCCATGTCTGATAAGCCTCCAAACCAATCAAGGCCAGCGGCACGACTTCCAGCGCAGAGATGCTCGCGCCAAGCGCCACCACAGCCGTGGTCGTGCCTGCAAAGTAGAGATGATGGAATGTGCCCAAAATACCGCCGGCCATGAAGATGATGGTGGCAAACAAGACATTCACCGTGGCCGTTTTGCCGCGCACCAAACCCAGCCGTACAAAGATAAAGCTGATCACCGCCACAGCAAACACTTCAAAAAAGCCTTCCACCCAAAGGTGTACCACCCACCAGCGCCAATATTCCACCATCGACAAATGCGTTTTCTCGCGCCACATCAGCCCTGCGCCATACAGCAAACCAATCGCCACAGTCGATAAAAACAGCAAACCAACGATGGATGACATTTCATCCTTACGCGTGAGTGCAGGCCACAGCGCACGGCCACAGAGCACCAACCAGAGCAACAAGCCAATAAACAAAAACACCTGCCAGAAGCGCCCAATATCCACATATTCCCAGCCTTGATGGCCAAACCAAAAGTTATGCGCCAAGCCCATCTTTTGCATCACGGCAAACCATTGCCCTGCAAACGCACCGATCACAATCACCAGCAAGCAGACGAACAAGAAGTTCACCCCCAGTCTTTGATATTTAGGCTCATGCCCTGAAATGGCAGGGCCGATATAGAGGCCCGTCGCCAGCCAAGCCGTGGCAATCCAGAGTACGGCCAATTGGGTGTGCCAGCTGCGCGTAATGGAGTAGGGCAACACCTCGGAGAGTGCAAAGCCATAGGCGTTCTGCCCCTCCACTTGGTAATGCGCCGTGATCGCGCCCAGTAGAATTTGCACCAAAAAGAGCGCGATAACGAGCCAGAAATATTTTGCTGTGGCCTTCATCGAAGGCGTGATGATCAAGCCACGTAAAGGATCGGTGAGCGGCGGCGTGGGCGCATTGGCGATGTCTTTTTGATGCCAAACAGCATGATGCCAAGCCAACAGGCCAATGCCTGCGAGCATGAAGATGATGCTAAACACCGTCCATATCAAAGCGGAGGGCGTGGGCGAGTTGCCCACCAAGGGCTCATAAGGCCAATTTTGCGTGTAGCTCATCGGCAGGCCAGGGCGCTCGGTGACGGTGGCCCAGCTTGTCCAGAAGAAAAAAGCGGCAATAGCGCGGCGGTGCGCGGCATCAGGAATGGTGTTTTCTCGCATGGCGTAGCCAGTGCGAAGTTTGTGGCTG
>JANMDE010000505.1:0-6854 GCA_031376105.1 Variovorax sp.
CTTTAGGCAAAGCACATTACCAAAACTTAAGCACTGAAACAAGGAACACGCACCATGGCCTCCGTCAACAAAGTCATTCTTCTGGGCAACTGCGGGCGCGACCCGGAAATTCGCTACATGCCCTCGGGCGGGGCAGTGGCCAATATCTCGATTGCCACCACCAGCAAACGCAAAGACAAAACCTCTGGCGAGACGGTGGAAGACACCCAGTGGCACCGTGTGCAATTCTTTGACCGCTTGGCCGAAATCGTGGGCGAGTATGTGAAAAAAGGTGCGCCGCTTTACGTGGAAGGCCGCTTGAAATACGGCAAATACACCGACAAAGATGGCATTGAGCGCAACACCGTTGACATCATCGCCACCGAAATGCAATTGCTCGGCAACCGCCAAGGCGCGGGCTCGCCCGATGAAGGCGGCGGCGCTTATTCCCGCGCGCCAGCACCTGCTTCGCGCCCACCCGCAGCGCGCCCAGCGCCCTCGCCCGCCCCTGCTCCCAAGCAAGGCAGTGGCTTTGACGATATGGACGATGACATCCCGTTTTAACGCGATCTTCAAACATTTTATGCTGTCCGCCCTTATAGAATATGCATAGTTTGCTATTTTATTTATAGCGAATAAACTGCCATCTGATCTTATGTGGCGCGCTCGCGTGGCTTTGTATCTCGATCTGATCCGCTGGAATCGCCCTGCGGGCTGGCTGCTGCTGCTTTGGCCGACCTTGAGCGCCCTGTGGATCGCCGCGCAGGGCTTTCCTGGCTGGCATCTGATCATCGTCTTCACGCTCGGCACGATCCTGATGCGCAGTGCAGGCTGCTGTGTGAACGACGTAGCTGACGCGGATTTTGACCGCCACGTGAAGCGCACAGCGCAAAGACCAGTGACGAGTGGCAAAGTAGGCAAGAAAGAGGCGCTACTGCTGGGCGCTGGTTTGGCGCTACTGGCTTTCGGCCTTGTGCTCACCACGAATTTGCTCACGGTGTTGTATTCGTTTGCCGCTTTGGCCATTGCCATTACCTACCCTTTTGCCAAACGCTTTGTGGCGATGCCGCAAGCCGTATTGGGTGTGGCTTTCAGCTTCGGGATTCCGATGGCTTTTGCAGCCGTATTGGGCGGTGATTCTCTGACCGCCCTGCAAGGCGCTGTTCCGGCTCTGGCATGGTTTCTGTTGATCGGAAATCTGTTTTGGGTGCTCGCCTACGACACCGAATACGCGATGGTGGACCGTGATGATGATGTGCAGATTGGCATGAAGACTTCTGCCATCACGCTGGGGCGTTGGGATGTGGCGGCGGTGATGCTGTTTTATGTAATTTATATGCTTTTCTGGCTTCTTGCCCTTATAGAATTTACACAGTTTGCTATTATTTTGATAGTGACTTTAGTTGCATCTGCGCAAGTGTTCTGGCATTGGCGGCTCATCCGCACCCGCTCGCGTGAGGGGTGCTTTACTGCGTTTCGGCAGAATCATTGGCTTGGGTTGACGTTGTTTTTGGGCATTGTGGTGTCGTTTGCTTTGCGTTGATTGGGTCTGCGTTCTGTTTGCTTGATGCCGCCCGCTCGCATTTTGCGATTGCTTCGCTTTTGCTCGACCCGCTCGCCTGCTGCGCAACGTGACCGAGTGAGTCGATCTTTTTTCTTTTTGGCGATCTGTGCCGCTCGCGCGAGCTTCGATCATTTGCGGCGTTGATAGCTTTGCTGGCCGCGCTCGGGCGTTGAAAAAAATCGCCTCCCTCAGACTCATCGCGCAGCGGATAGAGAGGGTCGGCGCGTCGTTGCTAACTATTTATTCAATAGCAAACTATGCAGTAAATATAAGGGCGATTAGCCAGAAAAGCTAAGAAACAGTGAGGACGCACCAACAAAACCCATCTGCGCTGGGGTGGGATGCTTCGCACGGATGTCTTCTCAGTCGGGCGCGGCCTGCCATGCAATCATCGCCACAAAAGACAAGCAGCTCATGGTATCCCCCACAGCACGCCAAAAAGAAGACAGGCCGGGCGAAGCGTCACGCCCCGGTGCAGGTGCGATGCGAAGAGTGAAACGCGAAGCAAAACTGAAACAAACCCTCCAAAGACAGCCAAAAAGAGCGGCTCATAAGCCGCCCTTTCAGATCAACTGACTTCCCCCTGACCCCGCGTGACAGCCCAAATCATCCCCCGAAGTGAATCTGATACCTCGCACCGTCATTCACCACGCACGCCCCCGTGCCTTGCCCAGGCGCGGTGAATAAATATTCGCAGCGCATGCTGTTGCTGGCGTTGGCCGCATTCGCAATGCCGCGCTGGCCAGCCGCTTGCGCCCAGCCGCTGCCGCCTTGCACTTGGCTCAAAATTTGACCGAAGCCGGGATAGTTGCGATCCACGCGCGTGGCTTCGCCTTGCATCGCCTGGCCTTGGTAATTGACTGTGAAGCTGCCGCGGCCTACTCCGTTGTCGATCACGGTTGCTTGCAGCAGGCCTGCGCCTCGCGCTGCGTCGTTAACGGGGTACAAACGCGCCTGCACCGCTGTCCAGAGCGGCACTGGCGTGGGCGCTGGTGTTGCTGCATTGGGCGCAGGCTGCTGCACCACGACCACCTGCGGCTGCGGCGCATGCCCGTAAGGCTGCCCCGTCTTGGGATCAAGTGGCACGATGACGCAGGCCGACAAAGCCGCTGCTGCCAGCAAAGGCACAGCCAGCAAGGCACGAGAACGCAAAACAGAAGACACCGTTATCAAATCACGCATACAAGCTTTCAAAACACGGCACATGCCGTGAGTGAAATATGCCTGTTGCAAAGACACTGCTGCGAGAACCGAGAGAAGTGTCACCCGCTGATACCTGCAGATGCGCGGCACGCTACTGGCTTTTGTTGCAAAATCAAGGCATGACCCTCACCGAGCTCAAATACATTGTGGCTCTCGCGCGCGAGAAGCATTTTGGCCATGCGGCGGAAGCTTGCTTTGTGTCGCAGCCTACGCTCTCCGTCTCGATCAAGAAGCTGGAAGAAGAGCTTGAATGCAAGCTTTTTGAGCGTAGCGCCAATGAAGTGACTGTCACGCCGCTGGGCGAAGAGATCGTGCGGCAAGCCCAAAGCGTGCTGGAGCAGGCCTCGATGATCAAAGAAATTGCCAAGCGCGGCAAGGACCCATTGGCGGGCAATCTGCGCCTGGGTGTGATCTACACGATTGGGCCATATTTGCTGCCGGATTTGGTGCGCCAAGTGATTGCGCGCACACCGCAAATGCCGCTCATGCTACAAGAAAATTTCACTGTGAAGCTGCTAGAAATGCTGCGCACAGGCGAGATTGATTGTGCGATTCTGGCCGAGCCTTTCCCAGACACGGGACTGGCGATGGCGGCGCTCTACGACGAGCCCTTCATGATCGCCGTGCCTTCTACGCATGAGCTGGCTTCACGCGAGGCCATCAGCGCCGAAGAATTGAAAGCGCAAACCATGCTACTGCTCGGCAACGGCCATTGCTTCCGTGACCATGTGCTGGAGGTGTGCCCTGAGTTTGCGCGCTTTTCTAGTAACGCAGAAGGTATCCGTAAGAGCTTTGAAGGCTCATCACTTGAGACCATCAAGCACATGGTGGCCGCCGGCATGGGCGTGACGGTGGTACCGCAGCTTTCAGTGCCGAAAGAGGCCCTCGCCCTTATAAAATCCACACAAGGCGCTACGAAAAAGAGAGCAAATAAAGAAATGCATGTGCGCTACATTCCGTTTGAAGGCGAGCCGCCCACGCGCCGTGTGGTGCTCGCTTGGCGGCGCAGCTTCACACGCTACGAAGCCATTGCCGCGCTGCGCAATGCCGTGTATGCCTGTGAGTTGCCAGGTGTGAAGCGGCTGAGTTGATGATTCGTTGCGAATCTTAAAAATACAAATACGGAATACAGAAAAATCAATCCCACTTTGGTTTTCTTTCTGCGCATTCTGTGAAGTTTCTGAGTTCTCTGCGTTGCGTATTTGATGGCTGCTCCACAACCTACCGTTCTTCCCAAGCCGCCCAGAGCGCAGCGGCAACGATCAGCAAACCGCCCATCACGATACGAGGCTCTAGCTGAGATGCGCCGAGCAACACGGACGAGCCCGTTGCAAACAAGATTTCATTGAGCATGATCAGCGACGTGGTGCTGGCTTTTAGGCGTGCCGCGCCGTATTGCAGCGTGATGTTGCTCACGAGGAAAAATATCGCAAAGCCCAAGAGCACAGCCCAACCCCAGATGCCGAGCATGATCGGAGGCGCAATGCTGCCTTGCAAACTGCCAATGCTGCCCACCACGAAAGAAAACAGCAGGCCGCCAAAAAACATGGCAAACGTGCGCTGCTCGCCGGGCACGGCGCGCAGACGGCGTAGCATCGCGTTGTTGAGGGCAAAGCAAAAGCCGCCCATCAGCGCGAGCCAATCGGGCAAACTCTGCGGCACAGGCCAAGGTGACTCCGGCGTTTTCAGCACCAATGCCACGCCTGCAATCGCCAGCAAAACGCGCGCGACCGACGTGCGCGTGGGGCGCTCCCCCAGAATCAACCAAGCCAGCAGCATCGACCACACCGGCATCATGTAAAACAACAACACGACGCGCACCACATCGCCCACGGTGACCGCCCAGTTAAAGCCCACATTGGTCAGCCCCGAGCCCAGCGCCAGCAGCCACAGCGCAGGCACCGCCAGCATGCCGCGCCAGGCTTGCGGGCGCGCCATAAAAATGGCCAATACCGCAATCCCATAAATCAACGTGTTAGACCACAGAGGATGCAAACCCAGCTTTTGCAGCTCGCGAAATGGCCACCAAGACAATCCCCAAGCTAGCGCATTGAGCAGCAGGCCGAGCGCAGCCAAGGTGTGCACCGAAGCTTTCATCAACCGTGGAGGTTGTCGTTGCGGGCAATCTCAATCAAACGATCCAGCTCTTCGCGGTGCTTGATTTCGTTGCTGGCTTGCCAGCGCTTGATGATCCACATCACGCCAGCCACGATCATGCCAAACAGCGTGATGGCCAGATAGGCGCTCAGATGCTCGGGTGCCATATCGTCCAGCCCGAAGGTCTCGGCAATTGCGAAATCTGACCAATCCACGGTCGCCACAAGGGTGTAAAAAGCGCCGAGGAACAAGATACAGGCTTGCTCGTTGAAATTCTGCACGGCAATCGAACGGCCAGCTCCCATCAAGTTATGCCCACGATGCTGCAACAGCGCATTCATCGGCACCACCAGAAAACCGCCAATCGCACCCAACAAAATTAAGAAAGGCGCGGCCACCCACACATTGCTGATGAAATTCAGCAAGATCACCAGCAAGCCCATGGCAATGCCCAGCGGCATCAGCTTAGTGGCATGCTCTAGCTTCATTTTCATGGACGCGATCACTGCGCCCACCGCCGTACCAATCGCCACCACACCTACGAGTGATGAAGCCTGCGTGGTGCTGTAGCCCAAAGCGGCTGCGCTCCATGCGAGCACGATGTAACGCAAATTCCCGCTCACACCCCAAAAGAGCGTGGTGGTTGAGAGCGAAATTTGCCCGAGCTTGTCTTTCCACAGCGTGGCATTGCATTGCCAAAAATCTGGCACGAGGGTGAACAAATTCTTCGGCATGGGGCGCATCACAGCGCCAGTGTCGGGAATGCGGGTGTTGAACCACGCAGCCAAGGCATAAACGAAGATCAGCAGCGTGATCGCAGCTTCGGGTGCGGTGTTCACGCCCGTTTCAATCATCGGAAAGTCCAAAGCCAACAAGCGCGTGGACACCGCATGACCCACAAGCTGGCCACCCAGCAACACGCCCAGAATGATCGAGCCAATCGTGAGGCCTTCAATCCAGCCATTCGCTTTGACCAATTGCGAAGAGGGCAAAAGCTCGGTGAGGATGCCATATTTGGCGGGTGAATACGCGGCAGCCCCTAAGCCCACCACCGCATAAGCCAACAGCGGATGCGTGCCAAACAGCATCATCAAACAACCCACCACCTTGATGGCATTGCTGATAAACATCACCTTTCCCTTAGGCATGGAATCGGCAAACGCCCCCACAAAAGGCGCAAGGATGACGTAGAACAGCGCAAACATCGGCACCAAAGCCGCGCGCTGCCATTCAGGCTCTCCACCGCTGCGCAGCAGCTCCACGGCAGCGACGAACAAGGCATTGTCTGCCAGCGAGCTGAAAAACTGCGCTGACATGATGGTATAAAAACCGCGTTTCAAGGATTAGGCACTCTTCTACACAACGATCATGGTTTATAGCATGCGCAACTGGCGCGAGCCCTTCATCGGCAAGGTACTAAACTAGGAGCCCCCCGCTTGACAAGCTTCCAAAAGCCCTTTCGCTTTATGCCACGCCCGATCCTCGCCACCATCCACACCGCCGCTTTGCGCCACAACCTGGCGCGCTGTCAGGCTGCCGCGCCTGACGCGAAGCTGTGGGCGGTGGTCAAAGCCAATGCCTATGGACACGGGATTGAGCGTGCGTTTGAAGGCTTGCGCGCTGCAGACGGCTTTGCCTTGCTGGATTTTGATGAGGCGCAGCGCATTCGTGCTTTAGGCTGGCGCGGGCCCATTTTGATGCTGGAAGGCTGCTTTGAGCCACGCGACTTGGAGCTTTGCTCGCGCCTCGGCCTTTGGCACACAATCCACTGTAACGAGCAGATCGATTGGCTCGCCGCCCACAAGACGCACGAGCCGCACCGGGTGTTTCTCAAAATGAATTCCGGCATGAACCGCTTAGGCTTCAAGCCGCAAAGCTACCGCAGCGCGTGGACGCGCTTGAATGCACTCACTCAAGTGGAAGAAATCACACTGATGACGCATTTCTCGGATGCCGATGCCATGCGCTTTGGGCAAGACGGCATTGCGCAGCAGCTTGCCGCCTTCAACGA
>JANMDE010000561.1:0-2055 GCA_031376105.1 Variovorax sp.
GCGCTAGCGTATTGGGCTTATGGCGCTGCGCAAAAAACGCTGGGTGCAGCCCGCACCGCCATGGCGCTGTATATGGGGCCGCTTTATGGCGCGCTGCTGGGCTGGGCCGTGCTCGGCGAGCGCATCATGCTGTTTCATGCCGTGGGCGCAGCGCTGATTTTGCCGGGTTTGTATTTGGCTTCGATGAGCGATAAAAGCAAGGCTTGAGCTGGGGCATCGCAACGCCCGTTGCGCCAAGCCCATCCGAGCAACTTAGCGCATCAGCCGCGCATGTTCAATTTTTAGGCAGCGGTCCATCACGCTTTGGATGCCCGCTTGCGTCACCAGCGCGGCGGCTTCCTCGTTGCAAATGCCCAGTTGCTGCCAAAAGCATTTGGCGCCCAGCTTGGCTTGCAGTGGCACCAGCTCTTGCGCCACCGCCAACACATCTTGCGTGCGGCGAAACACATTGACCATGTCCACCTTGAAGGGGATGTCGCTCAAAGATAAGTAGCAAGGCTCACCCAGAATCACGCCGCCCTTGGGATGAACGGGCACGATGCGATAACCCTGCATTTGCATGTATAGCGAGGTGGTGTGGCTGGGGCGCAGCGGGTTGTCAGACAGGCCCACCACAGCAATCGTGCGGCATTCGCGCAGCAGCGCTGCCAGCTCGGTATCGGTTTGTTCCAAGTGCATGGCAGCAATGTAGCAGGCTATACGTCAGCTTTTTATGCACGACTTGATACGGAACTTAGCCAGCTCATCCGCCGTCTATCATGGACACTTCCGCATTGAAAGCCCGCCATGAACAGCCCATCTCCTCGCCGCTCAGCACTGCGCCTTTCGGCGGCCTGGGCTGCCAGCATCGCCTTGCCGGCTTTGCTCTTGCACCCTGCGACGGCGCAAACGCCCCGCCGCCTCACGCCTGCGCAGGCTGAGGGCCCGTTTTATCCGGATCAAGCGATGGCGGATGCCGATGCCGACTTGCTTAAAAACGGCCAAGTCGACTACACCGGCGGCCAGCCCGCTTGGATGAGCGGCTTGGTAAGCGATCTGGATGGCAAGCCGGTCTCGGGCGCGGTGGTGGAAATTTGGCAATGTGACACGCAAGGCACGTATCGCCACAGCCGCTCATCGGGTAACGCGCCGATGGCGTTTCAAGGCTTTGGCAAAGTGCAGGTGGGCTCGGACGGGCGCTACCGTTTCCGCACGATCAAGCCTGTGGCCTATCCCGGGCGGCCGCCGCATATTCATGTGAAGGTCAAGCTCGGCAACAAAGAGCTGCTCACCACCCAGATGTATATCGCTGGCGAAGCAGCCAATGGCCGCGACTTCCTCACACGCGGCCTCGCGCCGCAAGAGCGTAGCCTGCTCGAAGCTGCTTTCACGCGCGGCAGCGACGGCTGGCAGGCAGATTTTGGGATGGTGGTGAAGACGTAATTAATCCTGATTTGATAGCAAACTATTCATTATCTATAAGGGCAAACTACAGCTTTTATCCTCAAGCGGCGCTCAAACCGCTGCCAGCGCCTTCACCCACTTGCCGCGCTGCGCACTCGCCGCACCGGCCAAAGCAAAGCCTTTGAGCGCGCCTTGGGCATCGAGCCATTGCCATTCATGGTCAGCACACGCATCCCAAGCGCCGCTCTCGCCCGGTGCAGGCGTGGCAATCAGCAAAGGCAGCGCAGGCGTTTTGATCGCCACCGGCATGACCGGGAAGCGCAAGGCCGCCAAAACCCCACCTTGCCGCTCGGCCAGGATGTTGGCCGCCAAGACTTTCGCGGCCTGCATGATCGGTAAAACATAGGGCAAGGGGCGGCTCGCGCTTTGCAAGCTGGCATGGGCATATTGAGCGCCGTCGCCCAAAGCGTAGATACAGGGGTCGTCGGTTTGCAAGTGATTGCTCACAACTATGCCGCGATCGGTGGTCAAGCCAGCCGCTTGCGCCAGCGCCACATCGGGCCGCAGCCCAATGGCAGACAGCACGATATCGGCGCTCAGCTGCTCGCCGCCGGGCAGCGTGGCCACCACCGCGCCGCCCTCGGCGTGGTCCACACTTTGCACACTCGCGCC
>JANMDE010000024.1:0-4891 GCA_031376105.1 Variovorax sp.
ATACCGTACGCAAAAGGCGCTGAAGTTGCGCAACTTCTGCGCCTTTTGCGTCCGGTATTTTGAATTTCAAGCATACACAAAACCAAGCGGCAACCCAGCTTCAGCCGTCATGCCATACAAAGGCTCGCCCGGCAGGCCAGCTTTCAAGGGCTCTCTTGCTGCCAGGAGCAAAGAGATATCAATCCCCGTGCGCAACCGCATCGCTTCAAACATCATCACCAAGTCTTCCGTCACCACATTGCCAGAAGCTCCCGGCGCATGCGGGCAGCCGCCTAGGCCAGCCAATGAAGAATCAAAAGCGCGGATGCCTTCGTCATAAGCGGCCAAGCAATTCGCAATACCTAAGCCCCGCGTGTTATGCATATGCGCTGCGCCTACGCGCTCACGCCCCACCGCTGCAAATGCACGGCGAAACAGGCGGCGCACTTGGGCGGGATTGGCCATGCCGGTGGTGTCAGCCAAGCCGGTCTCATCTGCGCCCGCTTCAATCACATCGCTCACCAGCGAGATCACATCATCTTCAGGCACGATGCCTTGCAGCGTGCAGCCAAAGGCCACGCTGATGCCGGCTTCGATGTGAATCGTCGGCGCGATCTCATTCCTCAGCGATACCACGTTGCGCACTTCATCGATCATCTGCTGGCGCGTCTTGCGCACATTGGCCTTGCTATGCGCCTCGCTTGCCGAGCAAGGGAGCGTCACTTTATGCACACCGGCCTTCATCGCGGCTTCCGCGCCTTTGACATTGGGCACGAGTGCTGTCACCACCCAACCCGGCAAGGTGAGCGCATGCGCCACGATCTCAGCTGCGTCTGCCAATTGCGGCATCAGCTTGGGCGGCACAAAAGAAGTGACTTCAATCTCACGTAGCCCCGCCGCATGCAGCGCGGTGAGCCAGCGCTTTTTGTCTTCGGTGGGCATCGTGCGCGCCACAGATTGCAGGCCATCGCGCGGGCCCACTTCGCAGATGTGGATATTCGGGACAGAGGTGTTCATGCGCCTATTGTCCCGCGCCCTTGTCGGCTTGAGCCATCGCCAACCACGATGGCTACTCACCTTGTTGGCGAGCATCTCGTCTGTCATGCGCAGCGCACCCGTTCGATACTTGCGCGTTTACACTTTGCTTTAGGAGACAAACCATGAAAACCAATCAAACCAAAATCAACTTCAAACGTAACTTCATCATCAGCCTGATAACCGCCTGCGCTGGCCTCGTAGGCTTTCACACCACAGCCCACGCGCAAGCAGCCTTCCCCAACAAACCCGTTACCCTCATCGTGCCCAACCCACCGGGCGGCTTGGTCGATGGCTCGGCGCGCATCGTATCGGATGCACTGGCTAAAGTGCTCGCGCAGAGTGTGATCGTGAACAACCAGCCCGGCGGCAGCGGTAATGTGGCCTATGGCAACGTGGCCAAGGCCGCGCCCGATGGCTACACCTTGCTCACCTCGTATTCCGCGTATCACGTGGGCTACCCGCACATGAACCCCAAGCTGCCTTGGGCGCAAAAAGATTTCACGCCTGTGGCGCTCGTGACCGTGGCCACCAATGTGATCGCCGTGCATCCGAGCGTGCCCGCCGACAATTTGCAAGATTTCATCGCCTTTGTGAAGAAGAATCCTGGCAAGCTAAGTTATGCCTCGCAGGGCAATGGCTCGCTCTCGCACATGGGCACGGAAATGTTCAAGCAGAGGAATGGCATCAGCATGGTACACATCCCGTATCGCGGCTCGGGCGCAGCCATCACCGATGTGCTCTCTGGGCAAGTGCAAGTTTTTATCACCACGCCGCCGTCGGTGATGGGGCATATTCAAGCCGGCAAGCTCAGAGGCTTGGCTGTGGCAGGGCCCACGCGCCACAGCGGCATTCCCAATGTGCCTACCACCGCAGAAGCGGGCTTGAAAGGCTTTGAGCTAGAAGCCTGGGTGGGGATTTTCGCGCCTGCCGGTACGGCGCCTGATGTGGTGGCTAAGCTGAGCGCCGCGATCAAGCAATCGATGGAAACGCCTGAGACGAAGAGCCGTGCGCAAACCGCTGGCATCGAGATTCGCTACAAAGATGCCGCCGCGCTGGAAGCGCAAGTGAAGACCGAGACCGAGTTTTGGGGCAA
Source organism: Variovorax sp. (assembly GCA_031376105.1). GTDB lineage: Bacteria > Pseudomonadota > Gammaproteobacteria > Burkholderiales > Burkholderiaceae_C > JANMDU01. Next base: position 2,111 of record JANMDE010000024.1, read on the forward strand.
AGTGATCAAGGCCAGCGGGATCACGATGGATTGAGCGCGCGGCTTAAATATCAAGTGCCGTAAAGCTGCTGGGCTTGGTTTGTCAAGCGATCCAAAGCGGCGCTCTTCAAATGTGATTGGAGCGGCTCCCAAATCTGCGCATAGCTGGGTGCTTGGATGGCGGCAAAGCTGGTGTGAGGCCAATCCGATCCCCAAACATAACGATTCGCAAACATCGTAAGAATCTCAGCAAGCCTGAGTCGCTCCAAGTCATAGGGCGATGCAAGGCCGAGCCGATACCATCCCGAAAGCTTGATCCACGCACCTGCGTCGGCCAAGTTGCGCAAGCTCGTCCAAGCATCCGCATCATCCGAGAAGCGTGTGTGCATGCCTGCAACGTGATCTAGCACGCAAGGCAATGTGTGCGCCTGCTGCCATTGCACTATTTTCTGTAATTGATCGCCATGCGCATACCACTGCACATGCCAGCCCAACTCGCGCAAGAGCGGCGCCCAGCGCGACCAATTGGTTTGCCGGTTACCCACAGGCGACACCAAGTTGCAGCGGATGCCGCGCACGCCCCACGCATGCCACTGCATCAACTGCGCATAAGGCACATCTTCATCCACCACGACCACGCCGCGATGTCGGCCGCTGCAGGTTTGAAGCGCTGATAGCATCAGGCTGTTGTCACTGCCATACACACTGGGCTGTACCAACACCAAGTGCCCAAACCCGTGCTGCGCGGCCATAGCTTCAATGCGCTCGAGCGGATGGTCTTGTGGCGCGTAATGGCCAAGGGCAGCCTTCGCATCCGAGGCAAACACGTGCACATGGCAGTCCCAGCCGCTAGCGGCTTGTTGATCCGTCACAGCGCGAGCTACCCGGCCGTGATGTTGCGTTCTTTGATCAAACGCGCCCATTGGGTTTGCTGCGCCTTCAAAAAGTTGGGCACGGCTGTGGGTGAGTTGTCGTTAAACACCTCGCCGCTTAAGCTGCGCACACGCGCCAAAACTTCGGGCTCGGCCATGGCTTTTCTCAGGGCCTCGCGCAGACGAGCGCTCAGATCGGCAGGCATGCCCGCCGGGCCAAACACCGGATTCCATTCCAGCACCTCGTAGTTCGCCACACCCGATTGCTCCATGCTCGGGATCTCTGGCATGGCGCGCGTGGCCAAGCGACTGGTCACGCCCAGTGGCCGCAGCCGGCCGCTTTGGATATGCCCCAAGGACGATGCCACATTGGCAAAAAACAAAGGCACCTGCCCACCCATCACATCATTGAGCGCGGGCCCGCCGCCCCGATAAGGCACATGCACGAGTTGGGTTGCCGTGCGGCTTTCAAACAATGCGCCGGCCAGATGTTGCGCTGAGCCATTGCCAGATGATGCATACGCGATCTTGCCGGGGCTGGCCTTGGCCAAGCGGATCACGTCTTTCACGCTCTTGGCTTCAAAGCCGGGATGGCAGACCAAGACATTGGGATACAAGGCTAATACGCCCAGCGGGGTGAAATCCTTGTCGCTATCGTAGGGAAGCTTAGCAAACAAAGAGGGATTGACCGCAAACGATGATGCATCGAGCAAAAGCGTGTTGCCGTCCGGCGCGGCCTTAGCGACTTGCGCTGCGGCAATCTGGCCGCTCGCGCCGGGCTTGTTGTCCACAATCACATTTTGGCCAAGGTGGCGACTGAGGTGCGGCGCGATCAGCCGCGCCATCAGATCAGCGCCACCACCCGCTGGGTAGGACACGATCAGGCTGACTTGCCGGGCGCTTTGGGCACGCGCCCACTGCGGCGCTGCCAGGGCCGATGCGCCAGCAACGAGCAATTGGCGGCGGCGCATGAAACTGTGGGATGAGTGCATGATGGCTCCTTAGAAAATAAGTCTGCTTAAGTGATGTTGACGCTGTAATTGAAGGCATAGGCATCGCCGCGACTGGTGCGCACCTCCACGCAACGGCCACCCATATCAAAGGCCAAGCGATGCACGATGGCGCAGGGATGCCCAGCGGGAAGCTTGAGTTGCTCCGCTTGCGCGGCGGCCAATTGGCCAAAACGGATGGTGTCGGACGCACGATGAATCTGCACGTCACACAGCCGCGCATATGCGGGGTAGAGCAAATCACCCCAAGCGGATGGGTCGCTCTGTGTCAGCGATTCAAAGTTGGGCAAAGGCAGCCAAATTTCCTCCAACAGGCACGGCTTGCCAGACAGCAGGCGCAAGCGCTCCACGTGCAGCACCAAATGCGCTGGCGCCAGCCCCAAGCTCTGAGCAACTTGCGCTGGCGCGTGGCACACACTGCGCTGCACGATCAACGACTGCGGCGGCTGCGAATCCGTTTGGCCAAAGCGAAAGAAACGCATCATGGGCGCGCCGGTGAGCGCTTGCTTGACGAAAGTGCCACGGCCATGCACACGCTCGATCAGGCCTTCTTGCACCAGCATTTGCAGCGCTTGGCGCATCGTGCCCAGCGCCACCTCATATTGGCGGCCGAGCTCTTGCTCCGCCGGCAGCGCCAGCCCGCCCGGCCATTCGCCGCTCAGAATCCGCCCACGTAAGCCCTGAGCCACCAGCGCGTAGCGGCGCTGGCCGGCATCCGCGATGGGCAAGGCGACAAGGGTTGCAGAGTTCATGGCTTTAAATGTACTCTAGAACTCTATAGGACTCATTCATATTTACCCCAAGGCAATTCAATTACCCATATTTGAGGTTCCTATCCATAAACGAAAACACAATTAATCATTGATTCAGTTTCGAATACAGTCTTAGATATGGAAAAACCAAAAGCCGTTTTGTTCGAT
>JANMDE010000029.1:0-4638 GCA_031376105.1 Variovorax sp.
CGCATCTTTTCGCGGACCTTCATCCTGTTTCACCAGCGTCGACTCTCCCTTACGCCCGGCAATTTCGACGGGCACAATTTCGTCAGTGAAGAATCCTTTTTCGGTTGCAGTAACAGCTTTGAGGTGAGATTGAAGCGCAAATTGCCACTTTTATCCGCCACTTGCGCTTTCACCAGCGATACTTCAGGCAGAAGCGAACGCTCCATCACATACGTCTCGCCATCGAACTCGCGCAGCTCTTTGCCTTCGGCTACCAATGTGCCCACACCCGTTTTGGTGAAAAAAGCGGGAATGCCAGCGCCACCAGCGCGCAGCTTCTCGGCCAACGTGCCTTGTGGCGTGAATTCCAACTCCAATTCGCCTGCGAGGTATTGGCGCTCAAACTCCTTGTTTTCTCCCACATAGGACGCAATCATTTTTTTGATTTGGCGGGTTTGCAGCAGCTTGCCCAAACCGAAATCATCCACGCCCGCATTGTTAGAAATGGCAGTGAGGTTTTTTGTGCCGCTATCGCGCAGCGCATCAATCAGCGCCTCTGGAATGCCGCAGAGGCCAAAGCCGCCCACAGCAATCAGTTGGCCATCGCGCACCACGCCCTGCAATGCAGCGGCAGCGCTTGGGTAAATTTTGTTCACGGGTTTGTCTCCTAATGGTTTGCTAACCGAATGCGCTACGATACTACGTAAATAGATACGTAGAGTTTCGTAAGGATATGGAGACAAACCGCATGACGGTGATTGATTACCAAGCTGCCTTTGAGATGGCACCCATTGGCCTCGTGCTCTCGCGCGAGCGTGTGATGGTCGATTGCAACCAAGCGGTGTGCGAGATGTTTGGCACGAGTCGCGATGTGTTGCTCGGCCAAACCTTCGCGATGCTCTACCCCAGCGTACAGGAATACGAGCGCACCGGCGAGCGCATCGCACCCCTGCTCGGGCAAGACGGCAAAAAAGGCCGCTATGCCGACGACCGCCTGATGAAACGCGCCAATGGCGAGCTGTTTTGGTGTCACGTCACAGGTCGCACGCTCACTCCTAAGCGCCCGCACGAAGCCGGCATCTGGAGCTTTGAAGACCTCTCCGCCATGCGGCCAGTGAAAGCCGAGCTCACGCCGCGCGAACGCGAAGTGGCTGCCTATTTGCTGGAAGGCCTCACCGCTAAACAAACCGCTAAAAATCTACTCATCAGCCACCGCACGGTCGAGATTTACCGCGCCCGCCTGATGCGCAAATACAAATCACACACCACGGCGGATTTGGTGCATAAGTTGATGGCGGGTTAAATCCGCCGCACTTGCAAAAGCTCAGCGCAGCTGCGGCAGCGCCTTCGCAGCTTTCAAAGCGCCCTCGCCCATCGCTGCGCCAAAGCGTTTGGCCAAGCGCTCGGCGACGTTTTCGCGGCGGGTGTAATCTACCAAATCAGCGGCTTTGATCACGTCGCGAGCCACTGAATCAAGTGTGCCGAGTTCGTCTGCTAAGCCCAGTTCGATCGATTGCTGGCCGCTCCAGAAGAGGCCGCTGAACATCTCTGGTGTTTCTTTGAGCTTCTTGCCGCGCCCTGCTTTCACGGTGTCAATGAACTGTTTGTGGATTTGGTTGAGCATGGCCTGCGCATGTGCTTTTTGTGGCTCGGTTTGCGGGCTGAAGGGATCGAGAAAACCTTTGTTGGCGCCCGCTGTCATAAGGCGGCGCTCCACACCGAGTTTTTCCATCAGGCCGGTAAAGCCAAAGCTGTCCATCAACACGCCGATGGAGCCGACGATACTGGCTTTGTCCACGTAAATCGCGTCAGCGGCTACGGCGATATAGTATGCGGCGCTGGCGCAGGTCTCTTCGACCACGGCATAAATAGGCTTCTTATGAATGGCCTTCAAGCGACGAATTTCGTCGTTGATCATGCCCGCTTGCACGGGGCTGCCACCAGGAGAATTAATCAGCAGCACAATACCCTTGGCCGCGTCGTCTTCAAACGCGCTTTTCAACGCGCTCACGATATGCTCCGCGCTGGCATCGCCGCCCGACATGATCTCACCTTTGATCTCCACGACAGCCGTGTGAGCCATGCTCATATCAGCCTTGCCAGCACCGCTGCGCGATGGGCTCCAAATCAGCCAAGCCAGCGTGATGAAGAAAGCCAGCCAAGCCAAGCGTACAAAGGTTTTCCAGCGGCGCGTGGCTTTTTGTTCGTTCAAAGCGGCGAAGGCGAGCTTTTCTAGGGTGGCGCGTTCCCAGCCAGGCTCATGGGATGCTCCTGATTTCGTAGCAGACTGTGTAGACTCTATATCAGCTACCGTGCTATTTTGCTGATGTTTTTTGAGAGATTCATACAGCGCAGCATCCATGTCGGACGGAGTGGCTGCAGGATTGGCCTTGTCTTGCGGGTTGGGGGTGTCGTTCATGGCTTGATTGTCAATCAAATCGGAGCTGGTAAATCAAAAATCCAGCGGTTTCAGGTTGTAAGCGGTTTGCCAGTGCACCACGCCATCGCGCTCAAACAATGGGATTTTCACCAAACCTCCCCGGCACGGGCCCCCGCCGCATTCGCCCGTATCAGGCTTGTAGGCTGCGCCATGGGTGGAGCAAAGCAGCCATTGCCCCGTGTCGTCAAAAAACTGCCCGGGCTGCCAATCCATCTCCATGGCCACATGGGTACAGCGGTTGAGATAGGCATGCGCTGCGCCTTGGAAGCGAATGGCAAAAGCCGTGCAGGTTTGCCCGGCGAAGTTCACGTCAAACGCAACGGCTTTACCGCCGCTTTGCAGATCTTGGCTATTGCAAAGGGGAATTTGGGATTCGCTCATATCAGCAGAGTTTAGGCATTTTTCGACAGCCAATCATGCAGCTCCTGCATGCTGTGCGCCACAAACAGCGGCTCATATTCAGCAAAGGCCTCATGCGCATGCGCCCCAAAGCTCACACCCACGCTGGCCACACCGGCATTACGCGCCAGCAACAAATCATGCGTGGTGTCGCCAATCATCAGCATGCGAGCAGGTTGGATATCTAGCTCCTGCAGCAACTCGCGCAGCATCAAAGGATCAGGCTTGCCAGCCGTTTGATCGGCAGTGCGCGTGGCATCAAATAAAGCGCCAAGCTTGATGCCTTCCAACTCACGAAGCAACACGTCGTCCAAGCCCCGGCGCGATTTACCCGTCGCCACGGCTAATTTGTGGCCACGCGCCTGCAAAGCCAGCAGCATCGGCATCGTGCCGGGAAAGAAACTGATGTCATCCACATGCAGCGCCCATTGTTTTCGATAGGCATCGCCAAGCGCGGGATATTTTTCTTTCGGCACATCCGGCGCTGCGTGCGCAAGCGCCTGCATCAACCCCAAGCCGATCACATAAGCCGCCGCTGTATCGGACGGCCTAGCCCCGCCCACCTCCACCACCGCCTCTTGAATACAGCGCACGATGATGGCCGTGGAGTCAAACAGCGTGCCATCCCAGTCGAAGGTGATGCAGTCGAAGAGGCGGGAAGATTTTTCAGCAGATGGGATGGACATCACCAGATATTACCGGCTAAGGCACACGATGGAGCCCAACGTGCATCAAACCACCTAAAAAACACAAAATCAGGGTTGGCTGGGAAGCGTGTCCGTGACGCGACGCAAAAGATCATCAGAACTGATGATCTTTCGTGAATATCCCCAATTCAGAGGATGACAGCCAGAAACGCGATGTTTATAAAGGTAACATGGCGCAGCGAAATGCTGCATTTCTAATGTCTTAACTTGGAGAAACCAATGAAACTACATCTTCCTCGTTCGACCACGCTGCTGGCGCTTGCCGCGGCTTTGTCGGGCTCATTGATATTCGGCGCTGGCGGCGGGGGTGGGGGTGGCGGGACTGGCAGTGGCTCCAATTTAAGCGCCGTCATCAACAACGTCGCAGCCAACAGCACAGCTCCTGGCATCGTCGAAGGCACCTTGGTAGGAACCGGTAATGGCATCACCACCGGAGTCATCAACGGCACATCCATCGGCGTGGTCAACGGCACCAGCACAGGCACCTCAGTAGGCCAAATCAATGGCACAGTGACAGGCACAGTCACGCAAAGCGTCTCTGGCAGCCCCACCACAACCAACGTGACCAACAGCCCCGTCAATTCAGTCGGTACAGCGACTGTGACAGGCACTGTGAACGGCACGGTCACTGGCACGGTCATCGGCACAGTCACTGGCACTGTCACTGGCACAGTCACCGGCACCATCACTGGCGTGATTCAGGGCACAGGCACCGGCAACCTCACGCCGCCTGCCGTGTCAGCTGCATCAGCTCAACAGATTGCGCGAGAATTCCTGCGAAGTTTTGACACGACACGCACCAGCTTCAAAGCAGGCGGGGCTGATAACTTTGCTTTGCTTGACGGTTGCTATCTTGCAGACGGTGCCAGCAAAGACTACCTCGTTACCGACTGGAACTCTCGCACAGACAATCAAGCACGTCGATTGTTTGACCTGAACTCAACTCGCGTCAATGGAACAGTGACGGTATTAGCAGAACGCACCAGCACGAACGCTGATCTGACCCAGCGCCGTGAAATTGATATTGAGTTTGATGTTCACTACGCAGACGGTACGAAAAACCTCAAGGCTACGAATACGATCATCTCCGGTAGCTCTGCGGGCTCACGTATG
>JANMDE010000123.1:0-8278 GCA_031376105.1 Variovorax sp.
TGTGGACTATTGGCTTTTTGCCCTTAAATGTACTGCATAGTTTGCTATGAAATAAATAGTAAATAACGACACGCTACTCAACTTAATCGGGCACGTTGCGGCGCAGGCGAGCGGATCGCATCACACAAAGCGGTAGGCGAGCCAACAAGATTCAATCCTCGTCTGCGCCAAACCCATCTTCCCCAGCCTCGGTCTCTCCCGCCTTGGCCTTGAGGGTTGCCTCCAGACCTTTCGCCTGCTCAAAAAATGCTTGAGCAGATTGGGGAGAAGACAGCTGCAGCGAAGGACGATAGAGATGCGGACTGTGGAAGGTGTCAAGCACCGTGCCCTGGCGGCGATGGTTTGCCCACATCACCAGAGCAACGCTGACGAGTGTGAAGACGATCATGCCAGCGCGCAAGGCTGCGCTGCGCTGCATGGGCACGATCAAGCGCAGATGCGCCCAAACCAGCAGGCAAAGAGCGGCCACAATGCTCAGCTTGTCGATGCGCCCCAGCATGCGCCACGAGAGGCTGAACGAGAGAAAATGCATTGCAGCCATGAGCACGGTCAGCACAATGCCGGCGATCAACACGATGCTCACATGCTGCCAAAAATAGGCATGCTTTGCAAAAATTTTGCCCAGTAGCGCCCAGAATGCGGCCCAGAAAGCAATCGCACCCGTGAGCCCTAAAGCAAAAGTGACGTAGTTTTTAGCGCTGTCGTCGGGGTTGTATTCAATCCAAATCTCCAGTGCGGAGAGCATCGAAAAAATGCCAAACAGTATCAGCGCCGAGCCCCAAGGCGTGATGCGTTGCCAGATGCTAGAAAAAGATGAAGGCTCGCTTGCCTGCATCGGCTGGGCGGCGACTAGGGCTGGTTCGGCGGGCTTGGCGCTGTATCCCTCAAAAGAAGCCTCTGTGCTGACCACGCTGAGCGCATCGCTTTGCACACGCAGCGTGAAATGCGTGCCTTGCAATTGCTCGGTGCGTTGAAGTTGGCCTTGCGCATCGGTGTATTCGATGGTGAGGGTATTGTGAGGTGCGCTCATGGCTTGGCACCGACTTTGCTCTCCAGCTTGAAGCCGTTCGCAAAATGCTGTGCGAGCTTCATTGCGTTGTCAAAGCTCACGCCTGTGGCGTTGAGCCGCCCCAAAGTGCCGGTGATTTGGCCTTCCTGCGTGACGACGAGCATGGAGACGCTATAGAGGCCTTTGAAACGCTTGTAGGCGCTCAGGCAAAGCACGGTTTCCATGCGTGGGCCGCCCTTATTTTGTAAACTGGTTTGGCGGCATTGCGGTTGGGTAGAAGGCCGGATGCCGCTGAAGAAGTTTTCGTTTTCAAAGCTCTTGGTATAGCGGTCCAAGAAGCGCGTGGGCCCAAGTTTGCTGCCATCATAGGATTCATGCGTGGTGGAAATCATGCCCAGATTGCCTTCGCCCGTGAACACGCTCGAATCCATGCGGCAATCGGTGCGGGAGAACTGAAAAGCTTTGCTTTCCATCTGCTCGCGCCGCCCCCAGCAGCGCAAAAAATCATCAGAGGGAATCGGAATGCTCACGCCCGCATTGACCTGCGGTTTCCAAGGTGTGGCAAGAAAGCGATCGGTGAGCTGCTGCTGGTATTGCGTGAGCTGCAGCGTGATGGTGTTGTAAAGCGGCGTGGTGATCGGCTTGGCTTGGCTGCTGGCCACCATCAATTTTTGTGCATATTCAAAAGGCACTAGAAAGCTCACTTGCTCGCCATCCAGTCGCTTGGCCACGTTGATCCCCACTACGTTGCCTTGCGCATCCAACGCAGGCCCACCGCTCATGCCGCCGTTGATGGCGCCACTGAAGAAAAGGCGCGGCGTGAAACTGCGCTCCACCAAGCCGTTATAGGTGCCCTCCACCACCGCGAAGCCCACATCGAGTGGATTGCCCAATGAGAAGATACGTTCGCCGCGTTGCAAAGCGCTGCCTGCGCCAGATGTGGTACGGAAGCTGAGCATGTCGTTGGCCTTGCTGCTCAGAGGCCCGTTTTTGATGCGCAGCAAGGCCACATCGTTGATTACGTCGATGCCCAGCAGACTCAGCTCCCCTTTTTCGCCCGAGGGTGTTTCATACAAAGCTTGGTAGCGATCGGGCTTGAGCGCCACCAAGCTGATCACATGAAAATTGCTGATCAGGAGCCCATCATTTGACACAAAAAAGCCCGAGCCCACGCTGGCTTGGCTGGTTTGCCCAATCGGCACGATGCGGATGCGCAGCAGCTTGGTGCGCGCGTTCGTCCACATGCCTTGCGCGGCAGATGTGGCCATCGCAGGCATGGGTGCTGGCGACGTTTGCGGCGCTTGGGTTTGCGAAATGGCTAGGGTTGAAACGCATGCACCCAAGAGCATGAAAAAAGCCAAACCTGCTTGTGCGAGGCTTGGCTTGAAGGCGTTGAAGAGGGTGAAACAGCGAATGCTTTGCATGCGCTGAGATTAACAGGAAACCTCTATCCGTCAGGCGAGCGCGGCCATGGCGCGAGCGGTGATGTCGCTCACTTCGCCCAAACCATCAATCTTGCGGTATTTCGGCGCTTCAGCCGCATCTTTGGCGCCCCAAGCAGCGTAGTATTCCACCAGTGGGCGGGTTTGCGCACTGTACACATCCAAGCGTTTTTGCACCGTCTCGGCTTTGTCGTCATCACGCTGCACCAGCGGCTCGCCCGTCAGATCGTCTTGGCCTTCCACCTTGGGCGGATTAAATTTGACGTGATAAATCCGACCCGATGCGGGGTGGCTGCGGCGGCCGCTCATGCGCTCGATGATGGCTTCAAAAGGCACATCAATCTCCAGCACGACATCCAGCTTCACACCCGCATCTTTCATCGCGTCAGCCTGCGCAATCGTACGCGGAAAGCCGTCAAAGAGAAAACCATTGGCGCAATCGGCTTCTTTGATGCGCTCTTTCACCAGGCCAATGATGATGTCATCACTCACCAGTTGGCCAGAATCCATCACCTTTTTTGCAGCCATGCCCATCGGCGAACCTGCTTTCACAGCAGCGCGCAGCATGTCACCCGTGGAAATTTGCGGAATGCCAAATTGCTTGCAAATAAAGGCAGCTTGTGTGCCCTTGCCCGCACCGGGCGCGCCCAACAAAATAAGTCTCATGCCAATCCTCAATTTTTATCAACTTCACAGAGGATAGCATGGGCAGCTTTGGGTATTCTGACCTTGATGCAAAACGTGGCGTTACGAGCGCACTAAATTTAAATCTTGATGCGCTTCATCCTGGCCAGATGTTGGGCATATGCCGGCGACCGATTTGCGGTTTCCCCGCGATGAGGGGGACGGTATATGCCCAACATCTGGCCGAAGCGTGCCAAAACCTAAGCCTGCAGAGAAGCCCAAATCCCCCGCACCCGCTCCAAATCCTCCGGCGTGTCCACGCCCGGGCCTGGCGCTTGGCCGGCAACGTGCACGGCGATTTTGTGGCCATGCCACAGGGCGCGAAGCTGCTCCAGCGATTCGCTCACTTCAATCGGCGCTTGCGGCAACTTAGGAAATTGCCGCAGAAAACCTGCGCGGTAGCTGTAAATGCCCACATGGCGCAGCGGCTGCGGTGCATTGGGATGAGCGTCACGGTTAAACGGGATCAGACTGCGACTGAAATACAGCGCGTGGCTGTACGTATCGAGCACGACTTTCACGATGTTGACATTGCTCTGGTCTGCTACGCTTTCAATAGCATGCGCTGCAGTTCCCATCAGGGCGAGAGGCTGATTTTCCTTAAAATCACTCAGAAGATGCGCCACCTGCGCAATCAACTGTGGATCAATCAACGGTTCATCGCCTTGCACGTTCACGACAATCTCGCTGTCATTCAAACCGAGAATATCGCAAGCTTCCGCCAAACGATCCGAGCCCGAAGGATGATCCACCTTTGTGAGCACCGCCTTGATGCCATGCGCTGCGCAAGCCGCCATGATCTGCGTACTATCGCAAGCCACCACCACCTGCGTCGCCCTCGCTAATGCCGCTCGCTGCGCCACCCGCACGATCATCGGCGCACCGCCAATATCCGCCAAAGGTTTGTTGGGCAGGCGCGTGGAGGCGAGGCGAGCGGGGATGAGGACGGTGAAGCTCATATAACTCAGCCTCAAGGCATTGGCGCTTTTCCGTGCAGCGCTTCAATTTCTTCGTCGCTGAGCGTGCGGGCTTCGTTTTCTAACAAGACGGGGATGCCATCGCGGATCGGGTAGGCGAGGCGGGCACTGCGGCTTTGCAGCTCGTTTTTCTCGCGATCCAGGGTGAGCGGGCCTTTGGTGACGGGGCAAACGAGCAGTTCGAGGAGTTTGGCATCCATGGTGGGGTCTTGGCAGAGCGCGGTTGCGCGAATTATGAGCGGGTGCTTTGCAGCGATGATAACTTTTCGAGCAGGGCGCGTGTGAATGCTTCAGGGAGACTGACCAGCAGTGGCACCGCGATGATGTGGCATTGCTGCGCGAGTGGCATTTGCCAGAGCTTGACAGCATCTTTTTCAGTGCAAATCAACCATTGCCCCTTATTGAATATACGTAGTTTGCTATTAAAATCATAGTGATCCGGGAGCGCGATGGTCTCGCTGAGTGGCACGCCACGTTCACGCAGCATGCTGAAAAAAGCTTCTGGCTGCGCGATGCCTGCGAGTGCGATGAGGTTCTCGTCTGCCAAATCTTTCAAATCAATGCGCGAACCATCGGCTTGTAGCGCGTGGTCTGCCAATTGGCGCTCGATCGTAAAACCTGACTCAAAGCCGCCGCGATGCAGCACAAAATCCACCTCGCGCGGCCAAGCCTCGCCGGAATTTGAAACTGCGCGCGGCCATGCCTCGCCTGGCTTTGAAACTGCGCGCGGCCATGCCTCGCGCAGGGGCCCCGCTGGCAGCAAGCGCCCATTGCCCACGCCGCGTTCGTCAAACACGCAAATTTCAATATCGCGCTGCAAAGCCAGATGCTGCAAACCGTCGTCACACACGATCACATCGGTTTCTGGATACGCCGCGAGCAAGGCTTGCGCCGCTTCCACGCGCTCAGACGCTACAAAAACAGGAGCACGCTGTGCAGACTTTATAAGGGCTGGCTCATCACCTGACTCTAAAACATGCGTATCTGCCAAGACTTCCAATACGCCCGTTCCTTCGCGTCCATAGCCACGCGAGACGATGCCAGGCTGGTAGCCTTGCTGCGCCAAAAGTTTGGCGACTTCAATCACGATTGGCGTTTTTCCAGCGCCACCCGCGATCACATTGCCAACCACGATGACCGGCACCGGCAGGCGTGTTGAGTTCATCACACCGCTGCTGTAGAGCTTACGCCTGATCTTGACGGCGGCGCCGTACATCCAGCTCAGATCAAGCAAGGCAATCGAGAGCCAGTCTTTCCCGCTTGGCGAATACCAAGCCTTCTGAAGCCTCTGCGACAGCCGCTCAGACAAGCTCATGGCGGCAGCATTTCAGGGTTTATTTCGAAGCCGATGGCTGCGTGGCAAAAGTCACTTGCTGCAAGCCGGCGCGGCGGGCCGCTTCCATCACGCTGATCACCGCTTGGTGTGTGGCCAGTGCGTCGGCGCTGATGATCACCACCGTGTCTTTGCCCGCTTTGGCTGCGCCCGACAGTGCGGAAGCAATCGCGTCGACGCTTTTGCCTTCTACGCTGGTTTTGTTGACGGCATAACGGCCATCGCTGCTCACCGAGACGATCAACTCTTTCGGGTAATTGCGTTGCGCATCGGCATCGGCCGTGGGCAGTTTCAGCTGCATTTCGGTGAACTTGCTGTAAGTGGTCGACAGCATCAAAAAGATGAGAACGACGAGCAAAACGTCAATGAATGGAATCAGGTTGATCTCGGGCTCTTCTCGGTTGGCACGGCGGAAGTTCATAGCGAGGGCTTTCGACGCTTCAATAGCCTTGGCGCATGGCCAAGAGATGCCGCACCATGCGGTCTGCCGCTAGCTCAAGAGTGAGTAAATAGCCATCCACCCGGGCGCGGAAATAGCGCCAAAAAATCAGCGCAGGAATCGCCACAATCAATCCAAAGGCGGTGTTGTAAAGGGCAATGGAAATACCTTGCGCCAACTGCGCCGGATTGGCACCCGAGCCGCCCACGCCCCCGCCTTGCGCGCCAAAGATTTCAATCATGCCAATCACGGTGCCTAAAAGCCCAAGCAAAGGCGCGGCTGAGGCAATCGTGGCAATGGCGGGAAGATAGCGTTCCAATTTCGCCGTGACGCGGCGGCCAGCGCCTTCCATGCTGTTGCGCAATTCCTCTTCAGAGCAACGCGGGCTGCTGGACAGGGCGCGCATGCCACTGGCCAACACCTCGCCCAAGGCAGAGTTGGCCTCTAGCTGGTTGATGACATCGGCGGTGGGCAAGCCTTGGCGTGAGACGGCAATGGCTTCGTCGAGCAATTTGGGCGGTGTGACTTTGGCGGTTTTGAGCGCGACAAAGCGCTCAATCACGAGCGCCAACCCGAGGATGGAGCAGGCGATCAGCGGCCAAATCGGCCAGCCAGCGGCTTGTATGATTGAGAGCAAGAAAGATCTCCTTGAAGTTCCTCCATTATGCGCGATGATGCTATCGTTTTTGAAGCCCCCAGCTTGAGCAAAGTCTGGGCGGTGGGTGCCTTGGTGCGGGCGGTCGCAGATGCTTTGGAGGCGCGCTTTAACCCGGTGAGCGTCAAAGGCGAGATCACGGGCTTTTCTCGGGCGGCCAGCGGGCATTGCTATTTTTCTCTGAAAGATGATGCCGGGCAGATCCGCTGCGCGATGTTTCGCCGCGCCGCAAGTCTCATGGATTTCCAGCCGAAAGAGGGTGATTTAGTGGAGCTGCGCGGGCGTATCAGCATTTACGAGCCGCGCGGGGATTTGCAGCTGATCGTGGAGAGTTTGGCCAAAGCCGGACAGGGCGCTTGGTTTGAGCAATTTCTGAAGCTGAAAAGCCAGCTGGAGGCCGAAGGTCTGTTTGATGCGGCTCGCAAGCGCGACATTCCCCTCGCGCCGCGCGGCATTGGGCTTGTGACATCGAGCGGCGCAGCGGCTTTGCAAGATGTGATTACAGCGCTGGCGCGGCGCGTACCGCATATCCCAGTGTGGTTCGCGCCAGCGTCCGTGCAAGGCGCATCGGCGCCGGGAGAGTTGGTGCAGGCGCTACAAAAACTATATCAAACTATTGAGGATTCACAAGGGCAAAGGGCCGATTTGGCTTCAAACCCTCCATGTATTGATGTGATCTTGCTGGTGCGCGGCGGTGGCTCGATTGAAGATCTTTGGGCGTTTAACAACGAAGCCTTGGCGCGCACCATCTCCAGAAGCCCAGTGCCCGTCATCAGTGGCGTGGGACATGAAACGGATTTCACCATCGCCGATTTCGTGGCCGATCTGCGCGCCCCCACGCCCACTGCCGCCGCCGAACTCTGCGCCACCGACCGCAGCTTGTGGCTCGGCGCTGCCGACCTGATGCAAGAGCGCCTGCTCTCTGCCGCGCAAGACGCGCTGGATGCACACGCCCAGCGTGTCGACTCAGCAGCCCGGCGCCTCGCCCGCCCCACGGATCTGCTGGCCGCGCAACGCCACGAATTACAGCGCTTGGACTATTTTCTCAAGCAAAATATGCTATCAATTCATGAGCAAACTAATAAGATAATGCAAGGGCTGGAGCGTGATTTTTCTCAAAAAATGAGCTTGCGCATCACCCGCGCCCATGAGCAACACGCCCGCGCCGCGCAAGCGTTGGAGCATCTCAACCCGCAGCGCGTTTTGGAGCGCGGCTTTGCGGTGTTGCAAGATGGGCAAGGCACAGTCATCAAAAGCCAGCAGCAAGCCAAGCGCGGCCAGAGCATTACCGCGCGCGTAGCTGATGGCCACATTGCGCTGTCCGTCTCATAGATTCAATGAACGCAACAGGGCTTTTTCCGCCCTCGATAATGCCGCCGCACAAGCTATCTACAATTGACCATCCCGTTCAATCATCACCCAAGAGGAAACCCCATGGAACACACCCTACCCGCACTGCCCTACGCCATTGACGCGCTCGCCCCCCATTACAGCCAAGAAACCCTCGAATTCCATCACGGCAAACACCACAACGCCTACGTGGTGAATCTGAATAACCTGCAAAAAGGCACTGAGTTTGAAGCCAAGAGCCTGGAAGACATCATCAAGTCCAGCTCCGGCGGCGTTTATAACAACAGTGCCCAAATCTGGAACCACACCTTTTTCTGGAGCTGCATGAAGCCCGCAGGCGGCGGCGAGCCGTCTGGCGCGTTGGCCACAGCCATCAACGCCAAGTGGGG
>JANMDE010000136.1:0-5662 GCA_031376105.1 Variovorax sp.
ATTTCACTTTGCCCAGCGAACTGCAACTGTGTTGGACAACGCACAGACACTGCATTTCACATGGCATATCTTTCGTACTCACAGCGCCGATGCGCCGTGCAATTTTAGAAAGGGTATCTATGTTGAAAAAGCAATTTGTAGTTTTAACTTCGGCGTGTCTATCGTTGATGTTGATGTTTTCTGGATCCATTCACGCTCAAGATGCTGTCGTTAAAGAAGAGCAAGGACAAGGGGCGAGATATGTCAACGGTGGGGCGGGTGATGAGCAAGCGCGTTACATGCAATCCATCGCAAAAAATTGGCCAATGCGCATCATGTTTTCCCAGCTCAAGGCCAATGAGTTTATCGCGAATGTCAGTTTGAAAATTACCGACAGAACAAATACCACCGTGTTGCAACTCGATGGTGCCGGGCCGTTAACCCATGTGCAACTGCCCGCCGGCACCTACCGCGTGACGGCCTCTCATGAAGGAGAGCCGCAAACGCGCAACGTCACCATTGGTAAAAGCAAAAACAGCGATCTCCATTTTCATTGGAAAGGCTCTGCAAAAAACGACCCGTTTGATGGGCAACCGTTGGGTGGCAAACAAGTTCCGGGCTAGAGCTTGAAGAGCTACAAACTCATCAGGCTCTGCCCGCCCATGTAGGGGCGCAGCGCCTCGGGCACGGTGACGCTGCCGTCCGCATTTTGATAGTTCTCCAGCACAGCCACCAGCGTGCGGCCTACGGCTAAGCCGGAGCCGTTGAGCGTGTGAACCAGTTCGTTTTTGCCTTGCGCATTCTTAAAACGTGTCTGCATACGCCTGGCTTGGAACGACTCACAATTGCTGCAAGATGAGATCTCGCGGTAAGTGTTTTGCGCGGGCAGCCAGACTTCGAGGTCATAGGTTTTCGTAGAGGCAAAGCCCATGTCGCCGGTACACAAGGCCATCACGCGATAAGGCAAGCCCAGCTTTCGCAACACGTTTTCGGCGTGGCGTGTCATCTCTTCTAGGGCTTCGTAGCTCTTCTCAGGATGCGTGATTTGCACCATCTCGACTTTGTCAAACTGATGCTGGCGGATCATGCCTTTTGTATCTCGGCCGTAGCTGCCAGCTTCCGAGCGAAAGCACGGGCTGTGAGCGGTGAGCTTGATGGGTAAATCGCTCTCGGCGAGGATTTGGTCGCGCACGGAATTGGTGAGTGAAATTTCGCTGGTGGAAATCAAATATTGCGTGGCTTGCGCTTCATCACCTCCGCGCGTAACCCAAAACATATCCTCTTCAAATTTGGGCAATTGCCCCGTGCCTTCGAGCACTTCACGGTTGACGATATACGGCGTGTAGCACTCGGTGTAGCCATGCTCATTGGTTTGCACATCGAGCATGAGCTGCGCGAGTGCGCGGTGCATGCGAGCGATTTGGCCTCGCATGAAGGTGAAGCGTGCGCCCGATAGCTTGGCACCCGTATCGGCATCCAAGCCCAGCGGCGAGCCGACATCCACGTGGACTGTCACCGCAAACTCAAAGGTCTTCGGTGTGCCCCATCGGCGCACCTCGATATTGCCGTCTTCACCACCACCCACTGGCACGCTCTCATGCGGCAAATTCGGTAGGGTCATCAAAATGCCTTGCAGCTCAGAGGCAATCGCGTCGTTACGCGCTGCCGCCGTTTCCAACTCAGTTTTGATCGCGCCCGTCTCAGCCATCACAGCATCTACGCTCTCACCTTTGGCTTTGAGCATGCCGATGGATTTGCTCAAGGTGTTGCGCTTGTTTTGCAGCTCTTCGGTACGCGTCTGGATGGTTTTGCGCTCAGCTTCGAGCGCAATATAGCCGGCCACATCAAGGTAAGGTTGAGGATTCTTGCGCTTTTGAAGCGCAGCGACGACCGAATCGAGGTCTTTACGGAGGAGGTTGGGGTCTAACATACCTCGATTTTATACGCTCCGGGAACTATGAAATAGATAGCAAACTACGCAGATTCTATGCCGGAAAAGCTCTCATTTTATTTGTGATTTAGCTTACTTGTCCTTCGCTTTGAAGCTCGAAGGCAAGGTTTCATAGTCTTCTGTTTTGGGCATGGTCTGATAAATCGTCAACAACTCGGGCGGCGGGATGACGAGCTTGCGGGTGTCAAGATTCAGGAAACCACCTGTGCTGGTGACTTTGGCGGCCAGTTGGCCGTCGGCGCGAAAGAAATCGTTGCGAATTTTGAAGCGGCTGGCATCTGGCGCCAAGCCAGCCAGTGCCACAGTCACCGTGAATTCCTCCATCCATTGGATTTCACGGCGGTATTCCTGTTCATCCTTCATGACCACCCAGGACACGCGCAGCCGCATGAGCTCGGCCAGCGGCAAACCCTTGCTCGTGAAAAAAGCCATGCGAGCATCGACAGCACGGTTCAAGTAAGCCGTGTTGGCCATGTGCGAGTTGTAGTCCATATCGACCCAACTGGCAGTGAGACTGTGGATGAAGAGCGGCTCGGTCAATTTAGCTTCCTCCGCCTTAGTGGGCGTATTTGCCCAACTCATTCTTAGCAATCGCGTTGCGATGCACCTCATCCGGGCCATCTGCATAACGCAAAGTACGCGCTGCGGTATACGAATAAGCCAGCGGAAAGTCATCACACATGCCGCCGCCACCATGCACTTGCATCGCCCAATCAATCACTTGGCAGGCCATGGAAGGCGCAACGACTTTAATCATCGCAATATCGTTCTTGGCCAGCTTGTTGCCACCCATATCCATCAGCCAAGCCGTGCGCAAG
The DNA here is from genome assembly GCA_031376105.1 of Variovorax sp. Taxonomy (GTDB): domain Bacteria; phylum Pseudomonadota; class Gammaproteobacteria; order Burkholderiales; family Burkholderiaceae_C; genus JANMDU01. Next base: position 2,749 of record JANMDE010000136.1, read on the forward strand.
GTGAGTAAACGGGCTTGATCGATTTTGCAACGCGCTTCTGCAATGCGCTCCAGGGTAACGCCTTGCTGAGAGACAAGTTTGCCAAAAGCGACGCGGCTGCTGGCGCGCTTACACATCAGCTCTAGTGAGCGCTCGGCCAAGCCAATCAAACGCATGCAGTGATGAATCCGTCCAGGGCCTAAGCGGCCTTGCGCGATTTCAAAGCCACGGCCTTCGCCCAGCAGCATGTTGGCGGCGGGCACTCGTGTATTCGTGAATGTCATCTCGCAATGCCCATGCGGCGCATCGTCGTAGCCAAACACCGTGAGTGGGCGAATCACGTTGATGCCCGGCGTGTCCGCAGGCACGACGATCATGCTTTGCTGGCTGTGGCGCGGCGCATCAGGATCGCTTTTGCCCATCACGATGTATACAGCGCAGCGTGGATCGCCTGCGCCTGAAATCCACCATTTGCGGCCGTTGATCAGGTAGGTGTCATCGGTTTGCTTTTCTACACGCGTAGCGATATTCGTCGCGTCACTCGAAGCGACATCGGGCTCGGTCATGGCAAACGCTGAGCGCACTTCGCCGCGCAGCAAAGGCTTGAGCCAACGATCCCGAATTTCTTGCGAGCCGTAGCGCGCCAGCGTTTCCATGTTGCCAGTATCTGGTGCTGAGCAATTGAACACTTCGCTGGCCCACAGCACACGACCCATCACCTCGGCCAAAGGCGCATATTCTTGGTTTGTCAAACCTGCGCCGCCGAACTGCGGATCATCTTTGAAGCCAGCGATTTCTGCGGTATCACGCGGGAGAAAAAGATTCCACAAGCCCTGCTTTTGCGCAATAGGCTTGAGCTTTTCAATGGTTTGCAATGGCGTCCAGCGCTTGCCAGCTTTGGTGTTGGCTTCTATTTCGTCAACATAGGCTTTTTCATTGGGATAAATGTGGTCGTCAAAGAACTTGAGAAGCTGTGCTTGCAGCTCTTGCACGCGAGGTGAGTAAGAAAAATCCATGATGTTTGTCTCCGATGAGTGGGGTGATAGGTTTAAGAAAGATACCGGACGCAAAGGGCGCAAAAGTTACACAAAAGACGCAAAAAAATTCATTTCAGAAAGCTCGAATGAATGTGAATCTGCTGCTCTATTTTTTGTATTTCTTTTTTGCGTCTTTTGCGTAACTTTTGCGTCTTTTGCGTCCGGAAGTTCTGTCTTCAATTCTTAAATTTCAAGCAGCCTGCGCAAACCGCCACCCCATCTGCGCCAGAGGCTTTGCCCCTGCTGCAGATGCGATCGCTTGCGCGCTCGAAGCTGTGCCGGTCTCGATTCGTTTGGCGATGCCTTGCAAAATTGCAGCCAAGCGAAACAGGTTGTAGGCCAGATAAAAATTCCAATCTGCTTGCAGTTGCTCTGGCGTGGCTAATTTTGTGCGTTCGCAATACAAACGGATGTATTCGGCTTCGCTCGGAATGCCCAAGGCAGCATGATCTAAGCCGCCGATACCGCGAAAAGCGCCGGGAGGGATATGCCAAGCCATGCAGTGGTAGCTGAAATCGGCCAGCGGATGGCCGAGCGTTGAAAGCTCCCAATCGAGCACCGCGAGCACGCGCGGCTCAGTCGGGTGGAAGATCAGATTGTCTAAACGGAAATCGCCATGAACGATGCTGACCTTGCTTTCATCGCGGCCACTTTGCGGGATATGCGCGGGCAGCCATTCGATCAAACGATCCATTTCTTCAATCGGCTGCGTGACGGAGGCTAGGTATTGCTTCGTCCAGCGGCCAATTTGGCGTTCAAAGAAATTGCCGGGTTTGCCATAACCGCTCAAGCCTTGCGCAGCAAAATCAACTGTATGCAAAGCGGCCTGCACGCGGTTCATTTCGCGGTAAATCGCGCCGCGCTCATCATTGCTCATGCCAGGCAAGGCCTGATCCCAGAGCACGCGGCCTTCGACAAATTCCATGATGTAAAACGCGCGGCCAATCACGGATTCGTCTTCGCATAGCGCGTACATCTTAGCCACCGGCACGCCCGTACCTGCCAGGCCGCGCATCACCGCAAATTCACGCTCCACCGCATGCGCCGAGGGCAGCAGCTTGGCCACCGGGCCGGGCTTGGCGCGCATCACATAGATTTGGCCAGGTGAGATGAGCTTGTAAGTTGGGTTGGATTGCCCGCCTTTGAACATTTCCACCGTCAACGGCCCGGCAAAGCCCATCACATTCGCGGCCAACCAAGCTTCCAGAGCCGCTACGTCAAACGCATGCTTGTCCGACACCGCTCGCGTGCCGACGAAATGACTAAAGCCTTCAGATGCTCCGCTCATTCCTGATCTCCATTGCCGATGCGCTTTAAGCCGTCGCGGCTGCGCACGATCAAGCCACTGGGCTCCACGCGGATCAGCTCCTCGCGCTCCATTTGCTTTAATTCTTGGTTCACGCGCTGGCGCGATGCGCCCAGCAACTGCGCCAGCTCTTCTTGCGCCAAATGCAAGCCAATGCGCGTTTCTTCCTGATGCGACAGGCTGGGCACGCCATAGCTGCGCGCCAAATGCACCAATTGCTTAGCCAAGCGCGCGCGCAGCGGTAGGGTATTCAAATCTTCCACCAAGCCGAAAAGAAGGCGGATCAAACGGGAATTGAGGCGCAGCAAAGCTTCATACAACTCCACATGGTCAGAAAGAATCTTTGCAAAATCGTTGCGAGACACACAAACGATCGTGGTGTCGCCATGCGCATAGGCATCGTGTGTGCGTTGGTCGCCATCAAAAATCGCTACATCGCCGAACCAAATGCCCGGCTCCACATAAGTGAGCGTCACTTGTTTGCCAGAGACCGATGTGCTGGATATGCGAACAGCCCCTTTGGCGCAAGCAATCCATTCGTCAGGCCGCTCGCCTCGCGCGGCGATCAATTCGCCGTCGCGGTAGCGCTTCA
>JANMDE010000166.1:0-4126 GCA_031376105.1 Variovorax sp.
AATACGATCAAGGCCGCGCGGCATCGCTCGCTTGGATTTTGACGGGCTTTGCTTTGGCGGTGTTCGCTATCCAGCGCGGCCTGCTGGGTAAGCAAAATTTCACCACCGTGAGCGGCAAGGGCGATTCTGGCATTGCGATGCCGCTGCCGCCTAGCGTGAAGCGCTTTGTGTATGCCATTGCCTTGCCTTGGATGGCATTCACTGTGATCGTGTATGCCTTCGCCTTCGCGGGCGGCTTCGTTCAAACTTGGGGACGCGATTACACGCTGACCTTGGCGCATTTTAAAAATGCCTTTGGTTTAGAGATGGGGCAATTCGGCTTGGTCTGGGCGGGCACGGCTTGGAATTCACTTTGGACAACGTTGAAGCTGGCCGCGATCTCTGCGCCGCTCACGGCCACGGTTGGTTTGATGATTGCTTATTTGCTTGCACGCACTGAATTCAAAGGCCAAAGTGCGTTTGAATTTTCCGCGCTGCTGGCCTTTGCCATTCCCGGAACGGTGCTGGGAGTGAGCTACATCTTGGCGTTTAACGTGCCACCGATTGAGCTCACTGGCACAGCGCTGGTGATTGTGCTGTGCTTTATGTTCCGCAACTTGCCTGTGGGTGTGCGTGCGGGCACAGCAGCTTTCAAACAGCTCGATAAATCGCTGGATGAAGCTTCGATGATGTTGCGCGCCAGCTCGGTGCAAACGCTGCGCTATGTGGTGTTACCGTTGCTGAAACCCGCTTTGGTGGCTGCCCTGGTGTACAGCTTCGTGCGAGCGATCACCACCGTGAGCGCGGTGATCTTTTTGGTGACTGCTGAAAACGAATTAGCGACGACCTACATCATCGGCCGCGTGGGCAATGGTGATTACGGCGTGGCGCTGGCCTATTGCACGGTGCTGATTATTTTGATGAGCTGCGCCACCGCCTTGATTCAATTTTTGGTGGGCGAACGCAAGCTGGGGCGGCGCAAGGGTGCGGCATCGCCCGCTGCGGCGCATTAATTCAATGCCTATAACTCACTCACAAGCAGTCAGCAAAAAACAAGGACACAGCATGGATAACGGCGTTGAATTCAAAAATATCACCAAGCGATACGGCTCTGACGTGAGCGCTCCGCTGGCTGTGAAAGGCATCACTTTCGAGATCAAAAAAGGCTCGCTCACCACGATCCTGGGCCCCTCAGGCTGCGGCAAAACCACCACGCTGCGCATGATCGCGGGCCTCGAATCGCCCACCAGCGGCCAGATCATCATGGACGGCCAAGACGTGACGACGCTCGGCCCTGCGCAGCGCAACGTGAGCATGATGTTTCAAAGCTACGCGCTTTTTCCGCACATGAACGTGATTGAGAACGTAGGCTATGGCCTAAAGATGAGCAACGTCCCCAAGGCGCAAGCTTTGCAGCGCGCCAACGATGCCTTGAAGAACGTGGGTTTGGTGGGCTTCAATGAGCGCTTGCCTAGCGAGCTCTCCGGCGGGCAGCAGCAGCGTGTAGCGCTAGCGCGAGCGTTGGTTTTGGAGCCTGCGGTGCTTTTGTTTGATGAGCCATTGTCAAATCTAGATGCGCGCCTGCGCCGGGAGATGCGCGAGGAAATTCGGGGCCTGCAGCAGCGCTTGGGGCTCACGGTGGCGTATGTCACCCACGATCAAAGCGAAGCGCTGGCAGTGAGCGATCAGATCATCGTCATGGATCACGGCATCATCGCCCAACGCGGCACACCGCAAGATTTGTATGAATTCCCCACTTCAGAATTCGTTGCGGGCTTCATGGGCGAGGCGATGCTCTTCCCCGCTGATTCTTTAGCCACAGGCCAAGTCAAACTCGGGCCATTGCAGCTCACACCCAAAAAGCCCGTTGCAGAGGGCAAAGTGAAAGTGGCGGTGCGCCCAGAAGCTTGGCAGATCAACCCACTCGGCTCTGGCATGGCGGCGCGGTTGGCCAAGAGTGCGTATTTGGGCAGCTATTATGAATACACATTTGAAAGCGAATTGGGCTCGATTTTTGTAGTCTCGCCAGATTTAATGAGTGTGCTTTCAGTGGGCGCAGATGTATCGCTCAGCCTGAGTAGCCACGGCGTTTCAGTTGTTTCAGTGTCGTAATTTTTGTCATCTCCTGAGGGGATAATCACGATATGAATCAACTCGACGCTCTCAAACAATTCACCACCGTAGTTGCCGATACCGGCGATTTCAAACAACTAGCTCAATTTCAGCCGCAAGATGCCACGACCAATCCGTCGCTGATTTTGAAAGCGGTGCAAAAGCCCGAATACGCGCCTTTGATCGCGCAAGTCAAAGCGGCGCATCCGAATGCGGCGATGGATGAGTTGATTGACCGCCTCGTGGTGCGCTTCGGCCAAGAGATTGTGAGCATCATTCCGGGGCGTGTGTCGATGGAAGTGGATGCGCGGCTCTCGTTTGACCAAGCCGCGAACGTCAAACGTGCCAAACGCATCATTGCGATGGCTGCAGCCGCCGGCATCCCGCAAGACCGGATTCTGATCAAACTCGCCTCCACTTGGGAGGGCATTCAAGCCGCAAGCGAATTGGAAAAAGAAGGCATTCATTGCAATCTCACGCTGTTGTTTGCGTTCTGCCAAGCCGTGGCTTGCGGCGAGGCGAAGGTGCAGCTCACCAGCCCGTTTGTAGGGCGAATTTACGATTGGTACAAGAAGTCAGCGGGCGCAGCTTGGGTGGAGGCTGATAACGCATTGGCAAACGACCCCGGTGTGGAATCCGTCACGCGCATTTACAACTATTACAAACGTAACGGCATTCAAACCGAAGTCATGGGCGCGAGCTTTCGCAATGTGGGTCAAATCACAGCGTTGGCAGGCTGCGACTTGCTGACGATCAGCCCAGAATTACTCCAGCAGCTTTCGCAATCAAATGAGCCGTTAGCCCCTATGCTATCTGCGCAATATGCTATGAAAATTGAAGCGCCATTGATGCGGTACAACGAAGCCGCTTTCCGCTTTGCTTTGAATGAAGATGCGATGGGCACCGAGAAATTGGCTGAAGGCATTCGCGCATTTGCCGCCGATGCGCTCAAGCTTGAAGCTTTGATCAAGGCGGCTTGATCATGCTGCGCTGTGACCAAACTGCGGCATGGAAGCTGCTGGGAGAGCATTTTACTGCCCAAGGTAAACACTTTGATGCCCGTACAGCGCTTGCGCAAGATGGCAGCCGAGTAAAGCATTTCTCACAAGCCGCGCCGCATGTGTTTGCCGATCTTTCCAAAAACAGAATTGATACCGCCACAGAGTTGGTGCTCATGCAGATGGCGCGCGAGTGCAGCTTAGAGCAGCAGCGCGATGCCATGCTGCAAGGTGAGGCGATCAACAACACTGAGCAACGAGCTGTTTTGCATACGCTTTTAAGGAAAAAATGCCCTTGGGCCAGCATAGATACTGCGCAAAATGCTATCAAATCAGTAGCAAAGTCTCAATATGCCGAGCAAATTGAATCCGTACTCGTAGGTATGCTGGCGTTCGCAGAGCGCATACGTGCAGATGACGAAATCACCGATGTCGTCAACATCGGCATCGGCGGCTCCGATCTGGGCCCGGCGATGGCCACCATCGCATTGGAAGGCTTCGCCACGCTGACAAAGCGCTTTCATTTCGTCTCGAATATCGATGGCCACGAATTGACCGCGACGCTCAAAAACCTCAAAGCAAGCAACACGCTCTTCCTCATCGCCTCTAAAACCTTCACCACGATTGAGACGATGACCAATGCGCAGTCGGCCAAAGCGTGGTTCGCAGCGCAGGGCGGCACCGACACCGCCCGGCATTTCGCAGCGCTCACCACCAATGTCCCTGCTGCAAACGCCTTCGGCATCACCACCACCTTCGGCTTTTGGGATTGGGTCGGCGGGCGCTACAGCCTCTGGTCGGCCATTGGCTTGCCGCTGGCCATGAGCATTGGCGCGGAAAATTTCCGCCAGTTCCTCAGCGGCGCAGCCGAGATGGATGAGCATTTCGCCAACGCTCCACTGGAGCACAATCTGCCTGTGCGCCTCGGTTTGCTCGACGTGTGGTATCGCAATTTCCACGGCTTCACGAGCCGCTGCGTCGCGCCCTATCATTCGTCGCTGCGCCGTTTCCCTGCGTATTTGCAGCAGCTTGAATTG
>JANMDE010000191.1:0-4803 GCA_031376105.1 Variovorax sp.
CAAAAACACAGCCCGTCGCCAGCCGCGAGATCAAAAATGATGGAACGCAATCACTGGTGTGCTGCGCTTGCATCTAATTCGTACACATCGCGGCGCAAAAAAGTCGCACACCGAAAGCACGATGCGGCAGTGCCGTGGCCATGCAGCACAGTCAGAGCCACGGGCTGGAAGCACGGAAGAATTTGGTGATCAAGCCAGATCAAAAGCCAACAAAATCAGCTCGAATTCTGAGTACTGCACATGCTTACCGCGAAGCGGGCCGGGGCTCGTGCGGCATGGCTACGGCACTGCCGCAGCGTGCGTTTACAAAAAGAAGTCGAGTCCAAAAAATCGCTATTATTTATATAGCAAACTAACAAGACCCTATAAGGGCAAACAAGGAAAAATGGCAAAAGAACTTAATTCAAAGCCACTTTAACAGCCAAGTTCTGCTCAAGTAATGCACTGGTACGCACCTTGCTGCCCGCCATGCGGTTGGCATTGGCTGGTGTTTCAAATGAGCTGAGAAATTGCGGCACAGGCGCACGCAAGGTGACTGCCGTGGTGAGGCCGTAGCCGCGCATCTGCCATTCCTGCACACCGCCCACCAGCCAGAGCACGCGGCCAGAAGTCACTTGCGCCAAGCGCTGCCACAGCGCCTGTGCGTTCGCATCACCTGCATCGCCCACCACCAGCATCGTGCGCGAGCTGTCCACACCGGCCTGCGACAACACAGCCGCCAACGACTCTAACGGCAATGCGGCAGCGTTCGCAGGCAGGGCGACCGCTTGCGGCAAACGACCTTCTGCGAACGAAGCAGAAGAGCGCACATCCACCACAAACGCGCCTTGCGCCACGGCAAGTTGTGCATCATCAGCAGACACCACGCTGGCCTGACCTGCATGGGCTTGCGCAGCCAAGAAAAGAGCAAAAAAGCAAGCGAGGAATTTTGACATGAGGCAGACTGTACGCAGCTGCGTCGGAAGCGTCCAATACAGAGTTATTAGATGCTCATACTCGAAGTAGCATAAGCAGCTAAGCCCTTGATTGTTAAGGGGATTTCGGGTAAATCCTAGCCTGCATCAAGTGGTAAACACGTAGCCCAAAAAGCCACTTGGGGCGTTAGCATTCGTGTTACCCATATTTTTGCCATCCCTTCATTCTCTAGGAGTCCTCCATGTTCAGCAAACGCCTTAGCCTGTTGACCGCCGCCGCAGCCCTGCTTGCAGCAGCATTGCCCGCCACCGCGCAAGATTTCCCTAACAAAGACAAACCTATCAGCATCGTTGTGCCTTTCGCTGCTGGCGGGCCTACAGATCGCGTCGCACGTGATTTGGCTGTCACGATGGGAAAAATTCTCGGCACGAGCGTTGTGGTGGACAACGCAGCGGGTGGTCCTGGCGGCTTGATCGGCGCTAGCAAAGTGGCAAAGGCATCACCTGATGGCTACACCCTTCTCTTGCATCACATCTCCATGGGCGTGTTCCCCACACTCGTGCGCAATCTGCCTTTCAACGTACAAAACGATTTTGAGTACCTCGGCATGATCAACGAAGTGCCCATGACTTTAATTGGCCGCACCACCCTGCCGGCCAACAACTTTGGCGAGCTGCGCAAATGGGCCAATGACAACAAAGGCAAGATCAATCTGGCCAACGCTGGCATTGCTTCTGCCTCGCATCTGTGCGGCATGTTGGTTCAGGCCGCTATCGGCGTGGACATGACCACCGTGCCTTACAAAGGCACTGCGCCTGCCATGAATGATTTGTTGGGCGGTCAAGTCGACATCATGTGCGACCAAACCACCAATACCTCAGGCCAGATTGAAGCCAAGAAAGTCAAGGCTTTCGGTGTCACTACTGCCAAACGCTTGACAACCCCTGCGCTCAAAGACTTGCCCACCCTGCAAGAAGCAGGCTTGAAAGATTTCCAAGTCTCCATCTGGCACGGCCTGTATGCTCCTAAAGGCACGCCAGCCGCTGTGCAGAAGAAGCTCAATGATTCCCTGAAAGCTGCTTTGAAAGATCCTGAATTCATCACCAAGCAACAAGCTTTGGGCGCAGTGATCATCACCGACAACCGCACCGATGTCGGCCCCCACAAGCAATTCGTAGCCGCCGAAATTGCAAAATGGGCTCCGATCATCAAAGCCTCTGGCGTGTACGCTGATTGAGATAATGCGTTGACTCATTGAAAAAGGCGGCTTCGGTCGCCTTTTTCTTTTCTAAGCTTATTAAGCCATTCACCCTTATATGATTTGCATACTATGCTCATAAATTAATAGCATGCAATTGCCCTTCTCCCCCACTCCTGCACTACTTCGTGTCATCGATTCCATCACCGAGCTGCGCACCGGCGATGCTGGCTGCATTGCCGTGAGTGGCTCGCATGGTGGCATCAGCTCAGCGAAGTTTGCGCTAGCGGCGCGCCCTTTGCTGAGCGTGTTTAACGATGCAGGCGTGGGCAAGGCGCTGGCGGGCATTGCAGGGCTGGCTTTTTTGCAAGAGCAGGGCTTGGCCGCTTGCGCTGTGGCGCATACCAGCGCACGGATTGGCGTGGCGCAAAGCACGCTGGACGAGGGCATTATTTCTTACGTTAACGCGCCGTCGTATGCGCTGGGCATCCGAGTCGGGCATACTTGTGCGCAGGCGGTAGCTCGGTTGCAAATCGGCTCGCCTGCTCACGAATAACAGGAGACACAGCATGAAGACTTCTCACCCATCGCCCTCAAATCATTTTTTTAAGCAGAATCGGCCCTCTGCCCCTATAAATACCGCAAGGCGTGCTTCTCTTTTGATAGCATTCTCAGCGCTGCTGGGCGCGAGCTTTCAAAGCGCTGCGCAGGCACCCGTTTGGCCGAACAAGCCGGTGCGTATCGTGGTGCCTTTTGCGGCGGGCGGCACCACCGACATCCTGGCGCGCGCCATTGCGCCAGAATTACAAAAAGCCTTTGGGCAATCTTTCATCGTGGAAAACCGCGCTGGCGCAGGCGGCAATTTAGGCGCAGATATTGTCGCCAAGAGCAATGACGGCTACACCCTCCTCATGGGCACCGTGGGCACGCATGGTATCAACAAAGCGCTCTATCCCAGCCTGCCCTATGACCCAGTGCGCGACTTCTCGCCGATCTCAGTGGTGGCGTATGTGCCCAATGTGATGGTGATGAACGCAGACAAAGCGCGCGCTTTAAACATCAACTCGGTGCAAGATTTCATCGCCTATGCCCGTAAAAATCCCGGCAAACTCAACATGGCCTCCAGCGGCAATGGCACTTCCATCCATCTCTCGGGCGAGTTGTTTAAAAGCAAAAGCGCAACCTTCATGGTGCACTTTCCTTACCGTGGCTCGGGCCCGGCTTTGCTCGACATGCTGGGCGGCAGCATGGATGTGATGTTTGACAACCTGCCCAGTGCGTTGCCACACATCAAATCAGGCAAGCTCAAGGCCTTGGCCGTGACCAGCAGCCAGCGTTCGAGCGCTTTGCCCGATGTGCCTACCGTGGAACAAGCGGGCGGCTCGGTGATGAAGGGCTTTGAAGCCAGCAGCTGGTTTGGCCTGCTCGCGCCTTCCAGCATGCCAGCCGCTCAGGTGTTGCGCTTGAGCCAAGAAACTGCCAAGGCACTGGAGCGCGCGGAAGTCAAAGACAAGCTTGTGGCACAGGGCGCATTGCCCGGTGGCAACAGCCCAGCAGATTTTGCCAAGTTCATCGATGCCGAAACGCTCAAATGGGCCCAAGTGGTGAAAGCCTCTGGAGCGAAGGTGGATTAAGCCACCGTTCGCAAGCCTCACACCCCCCAAGTGATCGGCACATCCGCTTTTAAGCTGCGATCCATCAGGGTGACGAGCGGCCAGGCGCGGGTGCGCAGGCTGATCTGGGGCTTGGCTTGATCTTGTGCATCGGCAGCGTCTGCTGGCGGCAACTCTTCTTGCGCAATGGCGGCTTCTATCGCTGCTTTGGCCGCTTGCATCTGGCCGGGCAACAAAATGCCCTTCGCGTCCATGCTTTTGCCGATGATGGCTAGCACCTGGCGACCGCTTGCCTCCAGCATGATCACATCGCCGCCCGCATCGGATTTGAATTTGTAAAGCATCAGGGCTTGCCGCGCGAGGAAGCGTCTGCTGGCGGTGTCGCGTCGTGATGCATCATCACCGGGCGGGTTTCATGAAATCCGGTGGCTTGCACCGGGTGTGTGTCGGTAAAGCCAGTCTCAACGTCATTTCGCATTGGCAAGGTCGCCGAGGCTTCCGCGCCGGTGATGACCGAAGGCATGGTCAGCATGGCGGGCATGGCCAACTCGTCACGCAAACGGTCGTAGGCCGCGCTGCGTGTCTTGACGGCATCAGGTCGCCAAGCCGGTGCGCCAGCCAGCTCGTCATGCGGGCAACCCGCATCCGGCAAGATCCGCCAGAGCACAGCGCGCACAGCACGCGCCACGTTCACATCATCTTCTCTGATGCGCTTGAGCGCTTGAAGCTCAAAGGCGCTCGATTGCGACCAAAGCTGCTCGTCCCAAATACGCAGGCTGATCTGCAGCTGGAAATAGGCCTTCTCATCGTCAGAAATCGTGACTACCTCGTAGCTCAGCCAATTGCCGGGAATGCCGAAGATGGCCGCGGTGCGCACAGCGGCGGCTCGGATCAACTCACGCGCTGCGCGTACGTCTTGCTGAGCAAGGCTGAGCGGCACGGGCTGGCCTTCAATGTCAAAAAAGCCAGTGGACGGTGAGGGCGTGTCATTGCCTCGCGGTGCGGTGTTGAGGATTCGGTCTAGCCAGCTCACATTGGGCTCTCTGTTGTGGTGTGTAAGTGCATTGTAGTGACATC
>JANMDE010000201.1:0-3588 GCA_031376105.1 Variovorax sp.
GATACCTTGGATTTTGATATCCATTTGCAACGCGGTCACGCCGTTGGTGGTGCCGGCCACTTTGAAATCCATATCACCCAGGTGATCTTCGTCGCCCAAGATGTCGGTCAGCACAGCAAAACGGTTGCCGTCTTTGATCAAGCCCATGGCGATACCAGCCACGTGCGCTTTCATCGGCACGCCAGCGTCCATGAGCGACAAGCAGCCGCCGCAGACCGAGGCCATGGAAGATGAGCCATTGGATTCGGTGATTTCCGACACCACGCGCAGCGTGTAAGGGAAGTCTTCTTTAGAAGGCAAAGCAGCGATCAAAGCGCGCTTAGCCAAGCGGCCATGGCCCACTTCACGGCGCTTGGTCGAGCCCATGCGGCCGACTTCGCCGGTGGCAAACGGAGGCATGTTGTAGTGGAACATGAAGCGATCTTCAAATTCGCCAGCGAGTGCGTCAATGCGCTGAGCATCGCGCTCGGTGCCCAACGTCGTGACGACTAAAGCTTGCGTTTCGCCGCGTGTGAACAGAGCTGAGCCATGGGTGCGGGGCAACACAGAATTGCGAATTTCGATCGGGCGCACAGTGCGCGTGTCGCGGCCATCGATGCGGGGCTCGCCTGCCAAGATTTGGCTACGAACGGTGCGCGCTTCGATGTCAAACAACATGTTGTCGACTTTCACGCCATCAAACTCCACGCCCTGCTCTTTCAAACCAGCTTTTGCTGCGGCATAAACTTCGCGGCAAGCTTGCGTGCGGGTTTGCTTGTTACGGATTTGGTAAGCGGCTTTGATTTTTTCTTCAGCCAGCGCTACCACTTTTGCAGTCAGCACTTCGTCTTTGGCTTCAGCAGTCCAGGTGCCGCTGGTCGCCCACATCGGCTTACCAGCGTCTTTGACCAAATCATGAATCGCGTTGATTGCAATACGGCTTTGCTCGTGACCAAACACGATACCGCCAAGCATGATTTCTTCGGAGAGTTGATCAGCTTCTGATTCCACCATCAACACGGCAGCTTCTGTGCCGGCAACGATCAAATCCATCTTGCTGGTTTTGACCATCGTCATAGATGGATTGAGCACGTATTCGCCATTGATGTAGCCCACGCGAGCTGCGCCCATCGGGCCAGCAAACGGGATGCCAGAAATAGCCAAAGCGGCGCTGGATGCGATCAGAGCGGCAATGTCAGCATCAACATCTGGGTTGAGCGACAGTGTGTGGATCACCAGATGCACTTCGTTGTAAAAGCCTTCAGGAAACAGCGGGCGAATCGGGCGATCGATCAGGCGGCTGGTGAGGGTTTCATGCTCTGAAGGCTTGGCTTCACGCTTGAAAAAGCTGCCGGGGATCTTGCCAGCGGCATAAGTTTTCTCGATGTAATCCACCGTCAGGGGGAAGAAATCTTGGCCAGGCTTGGCCGATTTAGAAGCAACTACGGTGGCGAGCACCACAGTGCCTTCCATCTCCAGCAGCACAGCGCCGGTGGCTTGGCGAGCGACTTCGCCGGTTTCCATCTTGACCGTGTGACGGCCCCATTGGAAGGTTTTGGTGACTTTATTAAACATCGTCATGATCCGTCTCTTTTCTTAAGATACTATGATTTTTATAGCAAACTATCCATATTTTATAGGGGGATACTGCCAAAATCATCTAACAAGTGCATGCCCTGCACTGGTGGGGGATATCTCGAAGACTGATGAACGCGATGCCATTCCAAAGGGGCTCAACAGGTTAGAAAACCTTTGGAATGACACAGCTCTCGCTCACAGTTTCTTCAAATATTCCGGGGGAAAAACTCTTTTGAACAATTCAAAAGTAAAAAACGCCTGAGGCCGCGTTGTGCAGACTCAGGCGCCTAAGTGTGATGAGCATGTGTGGCAATTACTTGCGCAGACCCAGCTTGGCGATCAAAGCGGTGTAACGCTTTGGATCTTTGCGCTTCAAATAGGTGAGCAAGCTTTTGCGCTGGGAAACCATGCGCAGCAAACCGCGACGGCCATGGTGATCCTTGGCGTGCTCTTTGAAGTGAGGGGTGAGGTAGTTGATGCGAGCGGTCAGCAGCGCAACTTGCACTTCTGGGCTGCCAGTATCGGCTGCGCCACGTGCGTTTTCTTTGACAATTTCTGCCTTGTTGATGGTCATGGTGTTTCCTGAGGAGGTAAAGACTTGCGATCAGCGGCGACCATCGCCACTGTCGTGCGATTCGCTGCATCTGCCTCGTGTCATTGATGATGACAGTGTGAGCCGTTTGCAGCAAAGCCTTGAATTATAACGCTTTTCTGCTCTCTTGCGGCTGCTTGCAAGTTCGTGGTCTTTTCCTGCGTGAAGCCGCCTATAATTTCAATTTCCAACGAGCGACTCATGACTAAATTCGTCTTCGTCACCGGCGGTGTGGTGTCTTCCCTCGGCAAGGGTATCGCTTCCGCTTCACTCGCCGCGATTCTTGAATCACGCGGCCTTAACGTCACCCTCATCAAACTCGATCCGTATATTAACGTCGATCCGGGCACAATGTCTCCGTTTCAGCATGGCGAGGTCTTCGTCACCGACGACGGTGCCGAAACCGATCTGGATTTGGGCCACTACGAGCGCTTCATCGACACGCGGATGAAGAAAACCAACAATTTCACCACCGGCAAGATCTATCAATCCGTGCTGGAGAAAGAGCGGCGCGGCGATTATTTGGGCAAGACGGTGCAGGTGATCCCGCATGTGACCAACGAAATCCAAGAATTCATCAAACGCGGCGCCGGTATCGGCACGTCTGATGCAGTGGACGTGGCCATCGTGGAGATTGGCGGCACGGTGGGCGATATTGAATCGCTGCCATTCTTGGAGGCCGTTCGCCAACTGAGCTTGCGTGCCGGCGCGGGCAACACGGCTTTTGTGCATTTGACATATGTGCCGTACATCAAGGCCGCGGGCGAGCTCAAGACCAAGCCCACACAACACACCGTGCAAAAACTGCGCGAAATCGGCATTCAGCCCGACGCCCTGCTCTGCCGCGCAGACCGCAAAATTCCTGAAGACGAGATGGAAAAAATCTCGCTTTTTACCAATGTTCAGCCTTGGGGCGTGATCAGCATGTGGGATGTGGACACGATCTATAAAGTCCCGCGCATGCTGCATGAGCAAGGGCTCGATGGCCTGATCTGCGACAAACTTCGCCTGAATACACCGCCTGCAAGGTTGGCCCGCTGGGACGCGCTGGTGCATGCGGTGGAACATCCGCAAGCAGATGTCAGTATCGCGATGGTGGGTAAATATGTGGATCTGTCTGACAGCTACAAATCACTCAACGAAGCCTTGAAGCACGCAGGTCTGAAAAACACAGCCCGAGTGAACATTGAATACATTGATTCCGAGACGATTTCTGCGGACAACGTGGCGCAACTGGCCAAATTCGATGCTGTGCTTGTGCCAGGTGGTTTCGGTGCGCGGGGCGTAGAAGGAAAAATTGCCGCTGCAAAATTCGCCCGAGAAAACAAAATTCCGTATCTGGGTATTTGCCTCGGTATGCAGGTCGCCACCATCGAATATGCCCGTAATATGGCCGGCCTGAAAGATGCCAACAGCACCGAATTCGCGCCTGATTGCCC
>JANMDE010000224.1:0-5853 GCA_031376105.1 Variovorax sp.
CACGCAGTGCGATCCCCTCAAAAGGCTGCTGTATGTAGACCTCGTCGGCATACAGCGCGGCAAACGCGATAAGGCTCTCGGTGCGCTGAAATCTGCACTCGGGAGAAGCGCATGGATGGCTTCCACCGCTTAGTGCCGAACTGGCGGTGAAGGAAAACTGCTCATTCTTTCCCGCTCTTGCTTGACTATGGTGTCGGGAGATGAGGGAAAGCACTTCAGAGAACTCAAAGAGTTCGTCTCTTGACGCATGGAAGATCGCCTCTTCGATGCTGGCGCCATCGGTCCACAAGGCGATGGCCATATCCAGCTCCGATACGAGATCGTCATCCATGAGTTCTCCGATGCTGTGAAATGACGTCTAACGTAATGTCCCCCGCAAAACCTGCGAAATATTCTGGGCGTTGCGGTTTACATGGGTCATGGGAGCGATCATAAACCATTGAATGAAATGGGGAATTTGGATTTAACTGTATATATAAGCAGTTATAATTTAAACCATGAAACCCGGCAAGTCAGCAGGTGCCCCAATCCCCCTCAAATCAACCCGGTTGTTGGATCAGGTTCGCGAGCGCATTCAGGACTTCCATGACAGCTTGAGCACCGAAACCACTGACGTGCATTGGGTGAGGTTTTTCGTGTACGAAATGGGTACGCGGGAGTTGCACGGTACAGCTAGTTCGCTAGATGTTTTGGCAGCTTTGACTTGAGCATATTCAACGAGCGATGAAGAGGATAATTTATGCCGATTTCGGCCTCTAGCCGTTATAAAACGTGCGCAGAGTGCTATTTAATTCATAGTGAATCGACGCGCCAACCAATCTGATCCGCTACGCGATGGGTCTGAAAAAACGAAGGCTTTCCTCGTTGAGCGCGAGAAACCAAGCGGGCACGCTACAAAAGGCGGCGGCTCGGGGTGAGCGGGTGGCATGCCAAAAGGAAAGCCCTCGGCTTTTTCGGGCACGTCGCGTGGCAGGCGAGCGGGTGGTGTGAAATCGAAGCAGGCCAGCGGGTGGCGTGAAAGCGAAGCAGGCGAGTGAACTGACAACGGACCCGAAGCGCAGAAAGATCAAGCAGCAGCAACCCGCCGAGCCCGCACCCGATCCACGCGCCTTCCCTCCAGCGCCATCACCTCAAAGCGCCAGCCATTCGCTTCAATCGCCTCGCCCTGCGCTGGCAAATGCCCCGCCACCGCCATCAGCAGACCCGCGAGCGTGTTGTAATGCCCCGCTTCTTCATCGGGCAGCTCATCGTCAATACCCAAGCGGCTTTTCAGCTCGCCCACAGGCATCAGGCCATCGAGCTGCCAGCCGCCATCCGCTTCGCGCGTGGCCCAGGCATCGGAGGCCACTTGCGGCTTGAGCTCTCCCGTGATGGCTTCCAGCAGATCGCGTGGCGTGAGCAGGCCTTGGCACACGCCGTATTCATCCACCACAAACACCAGCCGCGCCGACTGCTGGCGAAATTGCTCCAATAGCTCCATGCCGCTGAGCGTCTCGGGAATGAAAATCGCGGGCGTGGCCAGCTCGCCTACCTTTTGCCCAGTGTTGCCCGTTTGCTGGCGCAGCAGCCGCGCCACACTCACGATGCCCACGATGTTGTCCAGCCCGCCTTGGCACACGGGATACCAGCAGTGTGAGGTTTTGCTGTTGCTATCGTGCGTGCCACCCGCTTTGCGCAACGCCTCTTCCACGGTGGAATCTGCCTCCAGCCAGACGATATCCGAACGCGGAATCATGATGGAAATGAGCGGTCGGTCGTCTAAATGAAAGAGGTTTTGCACCATCTGGCGCTCATGTTGCTCGATCACGCCAGCGTCCATGCCTTCGTCCAAGCTCGCCGCGATTTCTTCTTCCGTCACGGTGCGCGCTTGATCGGTACGGATGCGCAGCAGCTTCAATACGCCCTGCGTCGTGACCGTGAGCAGCTTCACAAACGGGCTCGCCGCTTTGGCCAGCCAAATCATTGGCTTGGCCACCACCCGCGCCACCGCCTCTGGATAGGCCCAGCCAATGCGCTTGGGCACCAGCTCGCCAAAAATCAAGGTGACAAAGGTGATGCAAATCACCACAAAAGTCGTTGCACTCGGCGCTGCCACGGCCTGAGATACACCCAAATTCATCAAAAACTGTTGCACCCCATCGCTAAATGCCGCCTCGCCCACAATACCGTTGAGCATGCCAATCGAGGTGATGCCGATTTGTACCGTCGAGAGCATCAGCGTGGGTTTGTCTGCCAATTCCAGCGCGGCCTTCGCGCCATCGTCGCCGCCCTCAGCCATGGCCATCAGCCGCACTTTTTTGGCCGCCGTCAGCGCCATCTCGCTCATGGCGAATGCGCCGTTGATGAGCGTGAGAACGGCAATGAGCAGGAAATCCATGGTGTGTAGTTTAGAGTCAATGTAGCCTGCATCACTGAAATTCGTCGTCAAGCGACTGACCAATGGCATGGTAGGCTAGGCGAAAAGCACAGATGTGCCGCGTGGCACATCGCGCATTTTCAACGACGCATGGCATGGCGAGGGGCAGACGAGTGACTACGAATTTCAGTGATGCAGGCTACTAGATGGGACTTTACCTGATTGGCGATGTGCAAGGCTGCGATTCAGCGCTGGGGCGGCTGCTCTCTGAGATTGACTTTTCCCCTAGCCGAGACCAAATTGTGCTTTTGGGCGATCTAGTCAACCGCGGCCCCGATTCGCTCGCTGTGCTGCGGCGCTTGCAAGCTTTGGGCGATGCGGCGCAATGTTTGCTGGGCAACCATGATCTGCATGCGCTGGCTGTGGCCTGCGGCGCACGCGCTGCCCATAAAAGTGACACCTTGGCTGAGCTGCTCGCCGCGCCTGATTCAGCAGAGTTGCTCGATTGGCTGCGGTGGCGTGAATTGGCCATTCTGAGAGGCGGTATTTTGATGGTGCATGCGGGTGTGCTCCCTGCATGGGATGCTACTAAAACAATAGCTAACTCTGTATATTCTATAAGGGCAATCCGCTCAAATGATGCTAAAGACTTCTTCCAAAGCATGTATGGCAACGCGCCAGCCGCTTGGCGTGATGATCTGCAAGGCTCCGAGCGCCATCGCGTCATCATCAACGCCCTCACGCGCCTGCGCTTTTGCAACGAGCGTGGAGAAATGGAATTCGCCACCAAAGAAGGCGCGGGTGCAGCGCCGGAGGGCTACATGCCGTGGTTCGACGTGCCAGGCCGCGCTACGCAAGATATCACCGTCGCCTTCGGCCACTGGAGCACACTAGGTCTCATCAATCGTCCCAATTTGATCGCGCTAGACACAGGCTGCGTCTGGGGTGGATGCCTCAGCGCGATGCGCGTGGATGGCGGACGGCGGGCGTTGGTGCAGGTGAAGTGTGAGCAGGCGATGAAGCCGGATTGACCGCGGTTACTTGCTGCTTTTCAAAGCATCGAATTCAAGTGATGTCAACCACCGCCAATGGCCTGACGGCAAATCATCGCCAAGCACCAAGCTGCCAATCTGCGGGCGATGCAGCGCGATCACGTGATTGCCAACGGCGGCGATCATGCGTTTGACTTGGTGGTATTTGCCCTCAGTAAGGGTCATGTCCAATGACTTTTCGCCAGTTTGCACGGCGGCTGCGGCTTTGACGGGTTTGGGGTCGTCATTGAGTACGACACCTGATAGCAGCTTGTCGATCTGATCGGGTTCAACTGCTCGGTCGGTGGTGATTTGGTAGACCTTGGGCACATGGTGCTTTGGGCTGCTCATTTTGTGGAGAAATTGGCCGTCATCGGTGAGCAGGAGCAATCCTGTAGTGTCTTGATCAAGGCGACCAATCGCTTGCACGCCTTGCACCACGCCTTTGGTGGGGCGCTGGCGCAGGGGTGCGGGCAGCAGGCTGTAGGCGCTGGGCCAGGCGCCGGGTCGATGGCTGCATTCAAAGCCTGCGGGCTTATGGACCAGTAAATAAGCCTTCTCGTGGTATTCCCAGCTCTTGCCTTGCACCGTGAAAAGCATGCCGTCAGTTGCTACGATTTCAGTAGCACTCTGCGTAGATTCTATAAGGGGAAACTGCACCAAACCCTGTTGAATCAGGCCTGCGCAGACACGCCGTGTGCCAAAACCTTGGCTGAATAAAAGGTCATCGAGCCGCATGGCAAAAATCGTGGGTGTGGGCGCCTTTGGTCAACAAACGTGTCAGGCGCTTTGGTTAAGTCAACAAAGGGGCGGCTTCTGACGCCGAAGTATCCGTTGGCTCAGGCTCGCCTGCTTTGAACAATGCGGCCACTTTGCGTTTGGTTTTGATGTTGGCTGAGACACGCGAAGGAGATGCTTTGGGCGTGCTTTCCCAAGCGGCAGATTGCTCGGCGCTGGGCTCTTCATACGGCTTGTTGAAAAACGGATCGACTGGCGCACGGGCAGGGCGGCTGGGGTATTGGCTGCGTTGGCTCGGGCGATCTTCGCGGCGGCCTTCCGAACGCTCCGAAGGGCGTTCAGGAGCGCGCTCGGAAGGTCGCTCGCTCTGCCCGCCAGCATCGTCTTCGCCCCAAGCGCGGCGGCCAGAGTTAAAGCGATCGCCTCGGCGTGGGCTTTCATTTTCTAGCTCGATGGGGGAAAACTCCACCTTGGTCTTGATGAGCTTTTCAATGTCGCTGATCAAGCGTTTGTCGTCGCCATCCACAAAACTCAGCGCCAGGCCCGAAGCGCCTGCGCGGCCTGTGCGGCCAATGCGGTGCACGTAATCTTCGGCGTTGAACGGAATGTCGTAATTGAAGACGGCAGGCACGTCTTTGATGTCTAGCCCGCGCGCTGCCACATCGGTGGCCACCAGCAAATCGACTTCGCCTTTTTTGAAGGCTTCCAGCGCTTTTAAGCGCTCGTCTTGGCTCTTGTCGCCATGCAAGGCTGTGGTGCGCAAGCCATCACGCTCTAGCGAGCGAGCAAGCCGGGCGCAGCCCAGTTTGCTGTTGCAAAACACAAAAGCCTGCGTGATGCCGCGTTGGCGCACCAATTGCTTCAGGACGCGGCGTTTGTCATCTTCATGCACGCTGAAAAACAGCTGCTCCACATTCGCTGCCGTCTCATTCGGACGCGCTGTTTCCACCAAAATCGGGTTTTGCAAATAGCTGGCCGACAAACGCTTGATCTCAGGTGAGAAGGTGGCAGAGAAGAGCAGGGTGGTGCGCTGCTTGGGCAAATAATTCAAGATACGCTGCAGATCGGGCAAAAAGCCAATATCCAGCATGCGGTCGGCTTCATCGAGCACCACATATTCCACTTGATTGAGCACGGCGGTTTTGGCTTCGATGTGATCGAGCAAGCGGCCGGGCGTGGCCGTCAAAATCTCCACGCCTTTGCGCAGCTCGGCCATTTGCGGCTTGATATCGATGCCGCCGAAGACCACTGCGCTGCGCAGCTGGGTGTATTTGGCGTATTGCGTCACGTTGGCGGCAATTTGATCAGCCAATTCGCGTGTGGGTGTGAGCACCAGCGCGCGCACGGGGTGGCGCGCGGGAGAGAGCGAGGCGCTTTCATGCTTGAGCATGCGCTGCAAAAGCGGCAGCACGAAAGCAGCGGTTTTGCCGGTGCCGGTTTGCGCTGCGCCCATCACATCGCGGCCAGCGAGCACATGGGGAATGGCCTGCGCTTGGATCGGGCTCATCGTGGTGTAGCCCTTTTCGGCCACGGCGCGTAGGATGCTGTCGGCCAAGCCAACGGAGGAAAATGGAATATTGAGGGGTTCGGTCATGTAGGGTGTATTGTCTCATTTAGCGCAGACACTCACGGGACAGCCTTAGAGTTCCCATCCAAGAACACCCGCCACAATGAAACCATACCAAAAATTGCCATGATTTCAGACGAACCCATCCTCTCCCAAGACGA
>JANMDE010000225.1:0-4393 GCA_031376105.1 Variovorax sp.
GGTGGAATGCAAAAAGGGCTCGGAAACCTGCGCCAACCCGATGGCAGAGGCCTTTGTGCAATTGCAGCGCTATATGAATAAGCGCGCCGAGACAGCGGCTGCTGGCCTGCGCGAGGGCGAGCCCAGGCTGTTTCATAGCAATTTGCTGCTGATTCGCAGTTGCGGGCTGGAGGCAGACTACGGCACGATCACCTCTGGCGAAGAGCATTTTTACGACTGGAAGACGCTTTACCCCGAGGACGATGCGGCCTTGGATGGAATGAACGCGCAGCAGCGCTTGGTGGCGGGCATGCTCACCCGCGCCAACTTGCTGCACATCCTGCGCACCAGCACCCTGTGTATGGACACCGACAGCGGCGCGCGCGTCAAGGTGGTGTGCCGTTATCAGCAATACCGCGCGGCGGCCAAGATTTTGCAGCGCTTGCGCACGGGCGCGAGCAGTGCGGAGCGCAGCGGCGTGGTTTGGCATACGCAAGGCTCGGGCAAATCGCTGACGATGGTTTTTTTGGCGCGCATGCTGCGTGCCAGCAGCGATTTGAATGATTACAAGATCATTTTGGTGAACGACCGGCAAGATCTAGAAGCGCAATTGGGCGAAACCGCCACGCTGATCGGCGCAAAAGTGAATGTGATTGAAACTCGCGCTGAGCTGCGCCACCAACTGGGCTCAGACAGCTCTGATGTGAACATGGTGATGGTGCATAAGTTTCAGGAGCGCAAAGAAACGTTGACCAACACCGTAGCCGAAGCGCTAGGCACTTATCTGGCCATGCCTGCCGGGCAGACCTTTGGTGTGGTGAATACTTCGGATCGCATCATTTTGATGATTGACGAAGCGCACCGCACGCAGGGCTCGGATTTGGGCGACAACTTGTTTGAGGCCTTCCCCAACGCCACGCGCATTGCCTTTACCGGCACACCGCTTATTACCGAGCGGCACGGTGGGCGCAAAACGAACAAGCGCTTTGGCGAATACATTGACACTTACCGACTGATGGATGCGGTGAATGACGAAGTCACGCTGCAAATTTTGTATGAAGGCAAGACGGCAGACACCGCTCTGAACGAAAAGCATGCGTTTGATACGGCGTTTGAGGATTTATTCAAAGAGCGCAGCGCAGAGGACTTGCTGGCTATCAAGAAAAAGTATGGCGCTACGGGCGACTTGCTGGAAGCCGAAAACCGTATCAACGCGATCGCCCAAGATTTGGTGACGCATTATGTGGACAACATCTTGCCCAATGGCTTCAAGGCGCAGGTGGTGTGCCATTCGAAGCTGGCTTGTATTCGCTACCAAAACGGTATTCGTGCGGCGCTTGCTGCTCGGATCGCGCAGGAAGAGCAACGGGCTACGCCTGATGCAGAGCTGATTACTCGGTTGAAATTTTTGAAGACTGCGGTGGTGATTTCATCCGATGGCACGAATGAGGCCGCCTTTGTGACGCAAGCGCGCAAAGAGGCTGCCCGCTTGAATGCCACCGACAACTTTTGCAAAGCATTCAATCAGGATGACCCGGATGCCGCCAGCACAGGTATTGCCTTTCTGATTGTGTGCGACATGCTGCTCACCGGCTTTGATGCGCCGATTGAGCAGGTGATGTATATCGACAAGAAGCTGCGCGAACACACGCTGCTTCAGGCGATTGCCCGCACCAACAGGGTGTCGCGCGGCAAGAAGCGCGGCTACATCGTGGATTACATTGGCTTGGCCAACCATTTGACCGAAGCGCTTACGATTTACGCCGCCAGCGACGAAATGGAAGAGTTGCAAAGCGGCCTGCAAAACATCAGCACCGAGCTGCCGGTGTTAGAAGAGCGCTACCAAAGGTTGCTTCAGCATTTTGAAGCGCTCGGTGTGAAGAACATCAAGCAGTTTGTGAATGGTGAGCTGCCAAACTTGGAGGCTGAAGCGACGGTCGTGCACGCTGCCGTGACGGCGCTTAAAAATGAACGCCAGCGCGCTGACTTTGATGTGTACCTGAAGAAGTTTTTGATGAGTATGGATATCGTTCTGCCCCACGCATCGGCCCATGCCTTCAGGGTGCCAGCAAAGCGGTTTGGCTATATTTTGGCGGTGACCAAAGAGCGATACAAAGACACCAGCCTTAACCTAGGCAATGCGGGCGAAAAGGTCAAGGCGCTGATCAACGCACACCTGATCAGCTTGGGCATCAACCCCAAGGTGGAGCCTGTGGAGTTGCTTGCGCCAGACTTTATGGACAAGCTGGCCGCACACGCAGGCCAAAACACGGCGGCCAAGGCCAGCGAGATGGAGCACGCCATTCGCAAGCACTGCACGGTGCACCACGATGAAGACCCGGCGTTTTTCAAGAGCCTGTCTGCCAAAGTGGATGCGCTGATTGAAAAGCACCATGAGCAATGGGATTTGCTGGCAGAGAAGCTGGCCGAGCTGCGCACCGAGGCCATCGCCGGGCGCACGCAAGGTGACAGCGGCATGGGCCGCGAGGCGACGACTTTTTATGAACATATCGTGCAAGTGGGTTTTGCAAACGGCGCGGTGCCGCAGGAGAGCCATGCGGCGATGAAAGCGCTGATGGAAAAGCTGGTTGATCTGCTGCAAGAGACCATTGGCAGCCTAGACTTCTGGATGAACGCGGACAAACAAAAGCGCCTGCGCGGCGCGATCAAGACGGAAATCGCCAAGGCAGACATCGAGGAGCTCAAAGCTAACCGCGAGCGCGTCACGGTTGAAGTGATGAAGCTGGCGAAAAACCGCCACGAGAAACTCATGACAGCCCACCAACAGGAGGGCGCATAAATGCAGCTGCGCCAAGTACAAGACATTGCTTATCAACTGCTGCCAGGCGCTGAACGGCAGACGACGGATATCGTGATTGAACGTGATGGCGTGGTGCGCGTGCGCCCGCCAGCTCGTTTGACGCCAGAGCAAGTAGACGCGACGGTTTTTTCCAAGCGCATGTGGATTTACCGCAATTTGGCAGAGTGGCACGACCTGAACGCAACGCGCGTGGTGCGCGAATGGGTGAATGGCGAATCATTTCTCTACCTCGGCAGCAGCTACAGGCTGACCTTGGTCGATGCGCAAGACGAGGCGCTGAAGCTCAAAGATGGGCGCTTTCAATTGCTTCGCAGCTTTGGCAGCAGAGCGCAAGCGCAGCAGGCATTCGAGCAGTTTTATACCGATAAAGGCTTGCCGCGCCTTAAGCAGCGCGTGCTGCACTACGCGCCCAAGCTGGGTGTGAAAGCCAGCTCAGTGCAGATCAAAGATTTAGGGTTTCGCTGGGCGAGTTGCTCAGCGGCGGGCGACTTGCTCTTTCATTGGAAATGCCTCATGGCTCCGCTCACGGTGATTGACTACATCGTGGTGCATGAGTTGTGCCACTTGCGTTGGCGAGATCATTCCAGCCAATTTTGGAACGAGGTGGACAAAGTGCTGCCTGACTACATGGAACGAAAAGACTGGCTGCGCTTGCGCGGAGCGAGTTTGGATCTTTAGCAGTACATTCGAGCTCTAAGCTTGATGGCTAAAATGCTATAGATTCAATAGCATTTTGCGCTGAATTTATAAGGGCTAAAGGCCGATTTCTATATAGGATTCTTTAGGTTGCACTTGCTTTAGGCTTAGGCCTGAAGTGAAAAATACTCCGCGCTCAACTGCTTCAGAGTTCTCACAAATCAAACACAGCATCTCAAGTGACCTTCAACAAAAATTCCACCTTCACCGCGTCATAAGGCAGCACAATCTTGCCGTCTTCGGTTTTATCCAGCACACCGCAAGACAACAAGGTTTGCACATCGCCGTGTACGGCTTTCACATCGCGGCCTGCGCGGCGGGCGGCTTCTCGGATGGTGATGGGGCCTGCGCCGCTTAGGGCTTGAATCAAGTCGAAGCGCTTGCCGCCTAGCGTGCGCATGAGGGTGGCGGCGCTGGTGAAGCTGTAGCGGGGTTTGCGGCTTTTACGCTGCTCCATGGCTTGCGCCATGTCTGCCAGACTATCAGCCAAACTGGTTACATCAATCGTCAGGGTGGTCATGGCGATACCTTTCAATGTCTGCAAAAAAATCACTGGCCAATTGGCGCGGCGACACAAATTTGTAAGCTCGCTCGCGCCCTGCAAGATGGCGATGATCGCCTTTGCCGGCCTCGTTGTCGTAGCGCAAAACGCATTCGCCATCGACGACAAAAGCCAGCCGATATTTGAAGGCGTGCAGGCTTCCCTCTAAAGGCTCAGGCAAATCCCAAATCACCATTTCCGCAAAGGCATGATCAGAAACGATGACGCGCTGGCGCATCAGCAGCTTGGCTTTCATGTTGGAGATTTTGACAACACTGATTGCTGTTGTCAATAGCTCCAACATGCCAGTGGCTTGCTGCAGGTTACGGCGTAGGCATTCATCACAAATTTAACAG
>JANMDE010000249.1:0-1552 GCA_031376105.1 Variovorax sp.
CAAGCGTGATTACATGGGCATTTATTGAGCCAGCGCCTCATTGTTTGCGCCGCGTGAGGCCTAAGGTTTGTGCTGCATTGGGTCTGTGGCGCCAAGCAGCTAACAGCGCAGAGAATGCCTCATGTCAACCCTCAGAATAGCCGCTCTCACCAGCCTAGCCATGCTCGCGTTTGCGGGTAACTCGATTCTTTGCCGCATCGCGCTGAAAGATACGGGTATCGACGCAGCCAGTTTTACAACGATTCGTCTGGCCTCTGGCGCGGCGGTGCTTTGGGCGATCACGATGTTTTTGGGGCGTGACCGGCAAGGAAGCGGCAACTGGTTGTCTGCTTTGGCCTTGTTTACCTACGCGGCTGGCTTCTCGTTTGCCTACATCAGCCTCACGGCGGCCACTGGCGCGCTGATGCTCTTTGGCGCTGTGCAGGTGACGATGATCGGCTATGGCTTGTGGGCCGGAGAGCGCCTGCGAAAACAACAACTTTTCGGCTTCGCGCTCGCGTTTGGCGGGCTCATTGGCCTGTTGCTGCCCGGCCTGTCTGCGCCCCCACTCCTTGGCTCGGCCTTGATGTTGATCGCTGGAATGGCTTGGGGCGTTTATTCCATACGCGGTTCCATCCGTGGTTCGATCGGCGGCAAAGGAGCCGGCGATGCCACTCGGGTGACGGCCGGCAACTTTCTGCGCGCTTCGCTGCTCGCCGTGCTGTTGAGCGCCCTGATGTTGTCAGACTTCAAAGCAGACAGCGCCGGAGTTGGTTATGCGGTGGCATCAGGCGCCATCACTTCCGGATTGGGCTACGCCGTGTGGTATTTAGTCGTCCCCGCGCTGAAAGCCGCCAATGCGGCGACCGTTCAACTCAGCGTCCCGGTGATCGCCGCGCTTGGCGGCATCGCCCTGCTCGGAGAATCCATCACCCTGCGCTTCGCGCTGGCAACGCTTGCGATTCTTGGCGGCATCGCCTTGGTGATCTTGAGTAAGCCTCGCTCTTAAGAAAAAACGCTTGATGCCAATACGTTTCGTATATACAATTTCCAGATGGAGTTCACTTGGTCAGAAACGAAACGTGCGGCAAACATCAAAGCGCACGGTCTTGATTTCTTAGACGCTGCAAGCGTTTTTGAAGGCATGACATTTACTTTCGAGGATGACCGTTTCTCCTATGGCGAGCAGCGCTTCGTGACATTGGGTTTGCTCGCTGGCATCACTGTTTCTATCGTACATACGGAGAATGAACATGAAATCCGCGTCATCTCTTTCCGAAAAGCGACCAAGCGCGAGTCGCAAATCTACCTCGATGAAATCCAAAACTGATTGGGCGGGCCTAGAGTCTGGCGCAACCAAAGCGAAAACGTCAGCAGAACACCCAGAGACCGACGTCCGGCACATTGTTCGCGGCATGGTTCGCAAGGGGCTGAAGCCCATGCCCTCCAAAGCATCTATTTCGCTGCGGGTGGATCAAGACGTGCTCGAATGGTTCAAAGCGCAAGGCACTGGCTATCAAACGCGCATCAACACAGTGTTGAGGGCGTTTCGTGATGCCTCGGTTTAACAGCC
>JANMDE010000250.1:0-2164 GCA_031376105.1 Variovorax sp.
TGTCGAGCTCATTCTTCAGGCTGCGCGTCATCACCATGACGGCCACATCTTCACGCAGCCCCATTTCCCCTCTCACACGCAACTCCAAGTCTTTGATGAAATCGCGCGAAGGCTTGCCTTGCTCTAAACGCCACGGCTTGCCATTGATTTTGCCTTCCATGCTGTAGCCCTTGCTAAGCTCAGTGGCAGACATGCCCTGCATCGAGGCCCACTGGGAAATTTTGCCAAACTGTGAATTGGGATTGCTGGCTGCCACTGAAGCAGGCGAACGCGTACTAGGGAGCGCGTCTTTTTCTTTGCCGAGGCCGAGCGCGTTTTTCAGAGACTTGAACATAGATGTGGATTTTGAATGAAGATGCCATTATGAAAGGTCTTTTCAAATGCGACAACTTTATTCCTCGCGTCGATCTGATGAGCGCGTCACCTGCCGAGTCAATTTTTAGACAAATGCGGGGATCAAGTTGCAAGTTAAGCTGCTTAGAAAGCCAGCAGGCCAAATATATCCTTCAAAATCACTATTTTTTTGATAGCGAACTATGCTTATTTTATAAGGGCAAAAGCGCCATTTCTCTTGTAAAATAAAGGCTATGAGTCTTTCTGCCTTCGCGCAGCTCGTGGCGCTGGCGGCGCTCTGGGGCGCTTCGTTTTTGTTCATCCGCATCGCCAGTCCGCAGCTTGGGCCCTTCGTGCTCGCGGGGCTGCGCATCGGCTTGGCCACGCTCACGCTCGCGCTCATCATGCGTGCCTTAAAACACCGCTGGCCCTGGCAAGATGCCCGCGAATTGCTCTGGATTGCGCTAACTGCTGTTGCCGTGCCTTTTTTGCTGTTTGCTTGGGCGGGGCTGCATCTGCCTTCGAGCTACAGCGCTTTGATCAACACCAGTTTTGTGATGTTTGGCTGCGTTTTTGCGGCGTGGATGAAGGTAGACACGATCACTTTTCGCAAAGTGGCGGGCTGCATCATTGGCTTGGCAGGCATTGGCATGATCGTGCAGCTCGGGCCGATTGATCTCACGCCCACCGTATTGCTGGCTTGTTTTGCTGCGCTATTAGCATCGGCCTGCTATGGCATGGCGGTGCCGCTGACCAAACGCGCCCTCTCCCGCATGGAACCGCTGCCCGTGGCCGCCATGACGCATCTGTGGTCAATTGCCCTCATCGCACCGCTGGCAGTGTACGGCGTGCCACAAGTCAAATGGAGCACGAACGCCCTGCTGGCCACCGCCGTGATGGGCATCGTGACGTCCGGCATCGCCTTTTGGTTGCATCTGCGCGTGATGCGGCATATCTCCAGCACCGCCGCCATGACACCCGCCTTCATGATTCCGATTTTCGGCGTGCTCTGGGGGCATTTGTTTCTAGGCGAACCGCTCAGCGGCGGCATGCTTTCAGGCGCAGCGTTGGCGCTGGTGGCGATTGCGCTGATCAGTGACTTGAAGTTACCGGGTGCTGCAACCGCCACACCTTGAAGGCGCAAAGCATGGCCAGCATGGAAATGACCATGCAAACCCAAAACACGCTGCGCAGTCCATACGCCTCGCTCATCAGTCCGCCTGCCCAGCTGCCAACCACACCCGGAATACCGTAGCCGAGCACGGTGTAAAGGGCTTGGCCGCGCCCGCGTTTGTTACCTGGGAAATGATGCGAAATCAACGCGGTGCTTACGGTGTGATGCGCCGCAAAGCTCACGGCATGCAATGCCTGTGCGGCAAAGAGCACCCAGAGCGTTGCGCCCATGCTGGCCGTGAGAAAGAAGCGCAGCACACCCACCGCAGCGCAAACGATCAGCCAGAGTGTGAGCGAGAAGCGCGGTAGCCAACGGCCTTGCGTGTAAAACCAAGCAATCTCCACCACCACTCCCGCCGACCAGAGCACGCCAATCAGCGTTTTACTATAGCCCAGCTCATCGCAATACAGAGAGAAAAACACATACAGCCCCATGTGCGAGAGCACATGCAGTGCCATCGATCCAAAAAACCAAGCCACTGGCGGC
Organism: Variovorax sp.; assembly: GCA_031376105.1. Lineage (GTDB taxonomy): Bacteria > Pseudomonadota > Gammaproteobacteria > Burkholderiales > Burkholderiaceae_C > JANMDU01. Next base: position 1,994 of record JANMDE010000250.1, read on the forward strand.
TGGCGCAAGATGTGCCAGATCGGCGTATTGACCTTTTCCTGCACTGCGCTCTCTCGCAAATCTGGAATGCAAAACGCGCTGATCGTCAGCAGCACCAGCCCTAAAGTCACGATCAGCGGAAAGTGCCTCATTCCAAAAGTTTCGAACCAAGCCCCTGCGCCCAACACAGCC
>JANMDE010000263.1:0-19435 GCA_031376105.1 Variovorax sp.
GCTGGCCCAAAAACTCGCGGCCTCTTGGCTACTCAAGTGATCGGTGAACTTAATATCGTCACCAAACTAGGCAGCATAGCGCTCGACCCAGCCGCCAAAAACTGTGACGACAACACTGGTTTGCCGTCCATCGCAACAAGACTGGCGCCCGCTTCCTGCAACAACACCATGCCCGCCGCCGCATCCCAAGCCTGCATGCCTCGCTCCCAAAACGCATCCGCACGGCCTGCGGCCACATAGGCCAATTCCAAGGCCATCGAGCCACTGCGCCGCACTTGAGCAAAGGCGCGAATCACGCGCTCAAACTCCACCAAATAGGCGGGCATGAGAGGTGACAACGGCTTTGGGAACACTGTTGAGACTGTCGCCTTCAAAGGCTCTGTCACCTTCGCACACACCAGCCGCTGCAAGCCAAGGCGGCTTTGCAGCCAAGCGCCCTGCCCGCGCGCAGCATAAAAAATCTCTTGCCGATTCGGATCAGCAATCACGCCCAACACCGGCTCGCCCTCCATGGCCAGCGCCACTGACATACTCCATTGCGGATAACCGCGCGCAAAGTTGGCCGTGCCATCAATCGGATCGACAATCCAAGTGGGTTGTTGGGTCAAAACGCCGCCCGTTTCTTCCCCCATAAATTGGGAACCCGGCAGCAGCGCAATCAGTTGCTCGCGCAGTGCGACTTCAGCCCACAGATCAATATCAGTGGCCACATCACCCACGGCTTTCTCGTTCACCTGCAAAGCAGCCACATCATGTGATTTCAGCCAGACTTCATGGCTAATTTGGTCAATTGCCCTTATTGAATCAGCGCAAAGTGCTTCTAAATTCATAGCAAATCAACAGTGATCAGCGTTTGCTCAGCAAGCTCACATAATCGTGCGCCTGCGTATTGATCGTCGAAATACGCAGCTCCACAGGGCGCTCGCCAAACGTGATTGCGACGCGGTGCACCTCCATCACCGGCATACCTGCACGCAAGCCCAGCACCCGAGCCACATCGGGGCTCACGGCAGTCGCACGCGCCCGCTCCTGCGTGCGAATCACGCTGATGCCATGATCGGTTTGATAAAGGTTGTAGATCGTGTTGGGGCGCTCTTGGAAACGCTTTTCGGTGAGCCCTTTGAAAAGCGCAGCTGAAATCACGATGCGATCATGCATGATGCACTTGCCGCCCAGGCTCAGCGCGTTGTCCACGCGCCAAACTGCATCGCCCAGACGCAGCCTCAGCGCATAGGCTTCGCTGTCAGTCGCGCGGCCTGAGGTAAAGCCAATGTTGTCCACCACCGGAAATTCGCGCTCTGGTACGACGCGCGGGTCAAACACATCGGGGCGCGGCTCCACATGGAAAAACTGAAACATGAAGCGATCGTTGTTGTGCATCGCCACAAAAGTGCCCTTGCCTTGACGGCGCACCAAGATGTGCTCGTGCACCAACTCGTCAACCGCTTTGCGCAAGGTGCCAATGCTCACTTGCAATACCTTGGCAATTTGCGCCTCATTGGGGAATATTTCGCCCGGGCCCAACTGCCCAGATTCGAGCAGGCGCAACAACGCACTTTTGACCTGGCGATACAGAGGCCCCGCTCCCGCTCCCGCTTCAGTGATCGGTTTGAGCATCTGAGTCACATCTGGCGCATCCAAACGCACGCTAAAGCGAGGGATTTTTTTAGAGCTGGGTGAAGAATGGAGATTGGTCATGGCGAGGAAGCATCAAACGGCTCAAGATAGAGAAATGATTTTAGCAAATTTCCTTTAGCTCATATAAGTCATTTATATGATACGTTTGACGAGTATCTTTTGCTGCGTAAACTTGCGACCAGACTACTTTTTCAACCTAATGGAGCAAACATGAATCATTTTGTATTGCACGATGCCAAAGACACTGTGGCCGTCGTCGTCGTCGAAGGCATCACCGCCGGTATGACCTTGAACGGCTGGATCATGGATGAAGACAAAGTCACGACCATGACCGCCCTGCAAGACATTCCTATTGGCCACAAAATCGCCCTGAAAGACATGAAGGTTGGCGATACCGTGTGGAAATACGGCATTGACATGGGCAAGGTCGTTGCTGATGTGAAAGCTGGCCAGCACGCTCACGTCCATAACATCAAAACAAAGCGTTGGTGATCTATTGACCACCCCCGAGCGGCTTTCGCCGCTCCCCCTCAAGGGGGCGCCGTTAGCGGCCTGGCAAAGCCAGATCCGCGACAGCTGCTAGCACAGACCTTCCCATTCAAATTTTTTCTGGTACTCATCATGTCAGTCATCGATCAAAACACCACATTCATGGGCTATCGCCGCGAAAACGGCCGCGTTGGCATTCGCAATCACGTCATTATTTTGCCGCTGGATGATTTGTCCAATGCTTCTGCCGAAGCTGTGGCACACAACATCAAAGGCGCGATGGCGATTCCCCATCCGTATGGCCGCTTGCAATTCGGCGCAGATTTGGAATTGCATTTCCGCACGCTGATCGGCGCGGGCTGCAACCCGAACGTTGCTGCTGTCGTCGTGATTGGCATTGAAGATGGTTGGACGAAAAAAGTAGTCGACGGCATTGCCGCCACCGGCAAACCGGTGATCGGCTTTGGCATTGAAGGCCATGGCGATCACGAGACCATCATGAAGGCATCCAAAGCCGCGCGTGAATACGTGCAATGGGCGAGCGAGAAGCAGCGCGAAGTCTGCGGCATTTCCGAGCTGTGGGTTTCCACCAAATGCGGCGAATCCGATACAACATCCGGCTGCGGTGCCAACCCGACAGTAGGCAATGCTTTTGATAAGCTTCATCCGTTGGGCAACTATTTGTGCTTTGGCGAAACGAGCGAGATCACCGGCGGTGAAAAAATCGTGGCCGCACGTTGCAAAACACCAGAAATCGCCGACCAATTCATGTTCATGTTCAACCGCTACCAAGACATGATCAACCGCCACAAGACGACGGATCTCTCTGACAGCCAGCCCACTAAAGGCAACATCGCTGGCGGCTTGACGACGATTGAAGAAAAAGCCTTGGGCAATATTCAAAAAATCGGCAAAAAATGCACGGTGGATGGCGTGATCGACAAAGCCGAGATTCCAAGCCATCCTGGCCTGTGGTTCATGGATTCATCCTCCGCTGCGGCCGAGATGGTCACGCTCTGCGCAGCTTCTGGCTACGCAGTGCATTTCTTCCCCACGGGCCAAGGCAATGTGATCGGCAACGCCATCGTGCCCGTGATCAAGATTTGCTCCAACCCCCGCACCGTGCGCCTGATGAGTGAGCACATTGACGTGGACACCTCTGGCCTCTTGCAGCGCGATATTGATCTCGATCAAGCGGGTGACAAGCTCCTCGAATGTATGCTGCGAACCGCCAATGGCCGCTTCACCTCTGCCGAGGCGCTCGGCCACCGTGAGTTCGTGATGACGCGCTTGTTTGAATCGGCTTAAAAATTCTCAAAGAAGAATACCGGACGCAAAAGCGCAAAAGTTACACAAAAGACGAAAAAAAGAAAATTAGAAATCTCTTTTATCGGTACTGTTTTGGCTTTTGCGTTTTTGTTTTTTCATGTTTTTGGTATTGGTCTTTTTGCGTCTTTTGCGCAACTTTTGCGACTTTTGCGTCCGGTATTCTGGTATCCCGGTATTTAAGGTATTCCTATGAAAATCATCATCACCGAGTTCATGGATGAACGCGCTGTTGAGCGGCTCGCAGCCAAACACGATGTCATGTATGACCCGAAGCTTGTAGATAAACCCGCTGATCTGCTGGGTGCGGCCGCTACATGCGATGCCATCATCGTGCGCAATCGCACACAAGTGCGTGGCGATTTGCTCGCAGCACTCAAGCACTGCAAAGTCGTTGGCCGTCTCGGCGTCGGTCTAGACAACATTGATGTGAGTGGCTGCGAGGCCAAAGGCATGAAGGTGATTCCTGCAACGGGTGCGAATGCGCTTTCCGTGGCTGAGTATGTGATCGGCAGCACCATGCTGCTGCTGCGCGGTACATATTCAGCAACTGATGATGTCGTTGCAGGCCGCTGGCCGCGCAATGCGCTCTCCAACGGGCGAGAGACGGCGGGCAAGACGCTGGGCATTATTGGGTTTGGCTCGATTGGCCAAACCACCGCTCGTTTGGCGCGCGGCTTAGGCATGCACGTGATCGCATACGATCCCATCATGCCCGCCACATCGCCCGTATTTGCAGAAATGGGTGTCAAAGCCGCCACACTCGATCAGGTCATCACGCAAGCTGATGTGGTGACGCTTCATGTGCCGCTTGTGGACAGCACGCGCGGCTTATTCAATGCAAACGCAATAGCTTCCATGAAGCCGGGCGCAATTTTGATCAACAGCTCACGCGGTCATATCGTGGATGTTCAAGCCGTGGCCAATTCACTCAAGAGCGGTCATCTGGGCGGCGCAGCGCTCGATGTGTTTGACGAGGAACCCATGAAGGCCAACCCGATGTTTGAAGGCTGCCCCGGCCTCTTGCTCACGCCACATATTTCTGGTGTGACTTTTGAGGCCAACGAACGCGTGAGCTTTTTGATTGCAGATAAAGTGCTGGAGGCATTGCAGTAATGGCAGCTCTCACCCTCCAAGAAGCCCATTCGCTGGTGCAAGCCGCTCTTTTGAAATCCGGTGCAAACGCTGCGATGGCAGCCAGCGTGGCAAAAGCGCTCGTGCTGGCAGAAGCGCAAGGCATTGCCTCGCATGGCCTCTCGCGCGTGCCGCAATACGCGACGCATCTGAAAAATGGGCGCGCGAATGGCAATGCGGTTGCCACAATTGCACAGCGCAAAGGTGCCGCCATGGTGATTGATGCGAAGCAAGGCTTGGCATTTCCCGCTTGTGATTTGGCGATAGCTGAGGGCATCAAAACTGCCAAAGAATTTGGCGTTTGCTTCATTGGCGTGAGAAATTCACACCATGCGGGCGTGATCGTCGATCATCTTCGCGCTGCGGCCAGCGCGGGCTTGGTGGGCCTGGGTTTTGCCAATTCTCCTTCGGCCATGCCAGCTGCTGGCGGCAAGCACCCGGTCTTTGGCACGAACCCTGTAGCGGCAATTTTCCCGCGTAGAAGCAACGATCCGCTGATGATTGATTTGAGTCTTTCCGAGGTGGCTCGCGGCAAAGTGATGGTCGCAGCCAAAGAAGGCAAGGCGATTCCTGAAGGCTGGGCGCTCGACAAAGCGGGCAACCCGACGACAGACGCAAAAGCGGCTTTGGAAGGCTCGATGCTCGCTGTGGGCAGCACCACCTCGACCAAAGGCGCGATGCTGGCGCTCATCATTGAGCTGCTCGTGACGGCCGTGATCGGTGCGCAATTCGGCTTTGAGGCTTCGAGCTTCTTTGTCGATGAAGGCAATCAGCCCAAAATCGGTCAAGCCTTCTTGTTGATCGATCCATCTGCTTTGAATGGCAACGACAGCTATCTGGATCGCATCGAAGTGCTGGTCACCGAGATGCTGCTTGACGAAGGCGTGCGTCTCGCAGGGGCTCGCCGCCTCGCGCTGGAGCGCAAAGCGCAAGATGCGGGCGTGAACATCCCTGATGCGCTGCTACAAGCTCTGCAAAAATTGGCAGAAACTGCTTAAATCGCTACTTCATCGTCGTAAAGATTTGTACTGCGCAAGCGGCGCGTGCCCGCCCCGCTAGAGTTGCTTTTTTTGACAATTTTCATTGCTTTTGGAGAGAAATATGATCGACCGTCGCCAAATCATCACCAGCGCTGCCGCCAGCGCCCTGCCCCTGATCAGTTCGCCCAGCTTCGCGCAAGATTTCCCGAAAGCAGGCACCAATATCAAATACGTTGTGCCCTTCGCACCGGGCGGCCTGACCGACATCATGGCTCGCATCGTGGCGCAAAAACTCAATGAGGCCTGGAAAGTGCCGGTCATTGTAGAAAACAAAGCCGGTGGCAATGCACAAATTGGCGCGGAGCAAGTGGCCAAAGGCCCCAGCGACGGCTCTCAGCTCTTGGCCATCACACTTACGCATGCGGCCAACGTCAGCTTGTTCCCTACCGCACCCTACAGCTTTACCAAAGACCTGCGCCCGGTGGCTTTGCTCGCTGGCTCGCCGATGTTGATCGTCGTCCCGGCAAGTAGCCCAATCAACACCTTGCAAGATCTGATCAAAGTCTCTAAAACCAATACCCTCAACGCCGGCACCAGCGGCAACGGATCACCTCCTCACTTGACGATGGCTTTGTTCAACGATCTGAACAAATCAAAGATGACCCATGTGCCCTATCGCGGCGGGGCGCTGAGCATGAACGATCTGATTGGCGGCCAGCTAGACGTTGTTTTTTCCAATTTCCCCGAGTCAATCGCCAACGTCAAAGGCGGCAAGCTCAAAGCCATCGCCATTTGCAGCTTGCAGCGCAACGCGCTCGTGCCCGATGTGCCCACCGTGCTGGAAGCCGGCATGCCCGGCCTGTTTGTGGAAAACTGGACGGCGGCGATGATTCACGCCAAAACACCCGATGCCATCGTGGAGAAATACGCCCGCGAAATCATCAAGGCCATGTTCACCAAAGACGTAGAAGACCGCGCCAAGGTGCAAGGCTTCAAAGTCTCCCCCAAAGGGCCGCAAGAATTTGCCAGCTTCCTGCAAAGCGAAATCAGCCGCTGGGGCCGCTTGATCAAAGCCGCGAAGATCACAGCGTCTTGATTTAGCCTCTTCTCACGCCATCTGCGGCGTGGCGCTATCATTCGCAGCATGTCTGATTTCTTTGCCTGCGTAGGTCATGCTTCGGTCGACCATCATTTTGAGATCGAAGCTTTTCCCACTCTGCCCACCAAAACCCCTGCGCAAAGCTACCGCCAGATTGTCGGCGGCATGGCGGCCAATGCGGCCATCGGCATGGTGCGATTGGGTTTGCCAGTGCGCCTGATCGGGCGTGTGGGCGATGACGATGCTGGGCGATTCATTCAAAGCGCTGTGCGTGATCTCGGCATCTCCAACCACCTCGAAACCGTCTCGGGCGGCCAGACCTCGGTGTCTTCGGTGGTTGTGGATGCGCATGGCGAGCGGCAAATTTTTAACCACCGTGGCAATGCCTTGGCTAAAGCGCATGCTCTGAACACACGCTTGTTGGAAGGCGCGCAAGCTGTACTCACCGATCCGCGCTGGGGCGATGGCGCAGCCGCCGCGCTGATCTGGGCACGAGAAAATGGCGTGCTGGGCGTGCTTGATGCTGACGTTGCGCCGCGCGAGGTGTTGCAGCGCTTGGTACCTTTGGCGAATTGGGCGGTGTTTTCCAAGCCTGGGCTGGCCTGCTTCGCGCCGCAAGCTGTCAGCCAAGAAGCCGCGCTCGGCGCTGCACTTGATTCAGGCGCAGGGGTGGCGATGGTCACGCTGGGCGAGCAAGGTGTGGCTTGGATGCATGCCAAACCACGCCAAATGCGCACCCAAACCGGTTTCAAAGTGAAGGCGCTCGACACCACAGGCGCAGGTGACGTGTTTCATGCTACGCTCACCTTTGCGCTGTCAGAGCTGCCCGCCCGGATCAGCGAGGCGCGGGAGCGACAAGCGATACGCTTTGCCTGCGCGGCTGCTGCACTCAAATGCACGCAACGCGATGGTGCACTGGGCGCACCCACGCGGGCGCAGGTGATGCAGTTTCTTGAAACACACAACACTGTGTCGTAACACGTCAGGCCAAGTTCGCTACATATTTGGTAGCAAACTATCCATATATTACAAGGGCTTACTGCCCATTTTCCTCAAAAAATCTTGCTCATGGCCTAGACTTTGCGCATCTGCATCCCACAAGGAGTTTTGATGCTGTATGTTCATAAAACGTCGCTCGCTCTGATTGCTAGCGCCCTGTTGCTCGGTGCCTGTTCAAGCACCTCCATGCGCAAACAAGACATCGGCACAGCTGCTGGCGCTGTGGTCGGCGGCATCGTCGGCTCTTCGGTCACGGGCGGCTCCACCGCCGGCACGGTGGCGGGCGCTGCTGGAGGCGCACTGATTGGCAATCAGATTGGCAAGCAATTAGAAAAGGTCAAATAAAGCGCCTGCGCTCGCCCAGCTCTGGCCTTTTTGCAGCCGATCCTGCCAGGTTGGCTGTGTGCTTTGAAGAGAATTGTCCGTTTTGCTAGCCGCTTAGGCAAAGTTTGGCTCATTCAAACGCCGCCCTATTTGCCGCAAAAATCATAGCAAACTTCTCAATAACTATTAGGGCGAACTCTTGAAATCGCTCACAAATCTTAGCTGACATCTGCCCAGAAGCCGCCTGATTCCTCACTGCGGGCAGGTGAAGTATCGGGGTCAAGCTGCCGCCCGCGCCCGTACAATGACTGTCATCAAACCGTCATACAACAATTCTTGAGGCACACCCATGTTTTTCGGCAAACTTCTCCCGCGTGAAGGCAATTTCTTTGAGATGTTTGACCAGCATGCGGATCGCATCGTCGAGGCAGCCAAGGCCTTTGAGCAGCTCGTGGCCAATTATGACGATCCAATCTTGCGCTCCAAATACAACGCAGACGTCGACAGCGCCGAACGCGCCGCAGACCGCATCACGCACGATGTCAACAAATTGCTCCACAAAACCTTCATCACACCGATTGACCGCGAGCAAATCCACAAGCTCATTAACACGATGGACGATGTGGCCGATTTGATCCAAGATTCAGCCGAGACGATGGCCCTGTATGACGTGCGCACCATGACCGATGAGATCAAGCGTCTCACGGATCTCAGCGTGAAGTGCTGTGAGCGCCTAAAAACAGCTGTCGGCTTGCTTTCCAAGCTCTCTGACAACGACACCGCCGAGGCCGCCCTGAAAACCTGCGAAGAAATTGACCGCCTGGAATCCGACGCCGATCGCGTGATGCGCTCAGCCATGAGCAAGCTCTTTCGCGAGGAGCCCGATGTGCGCGAGGTGATCAAGCTCAAGGCGATTTATCAGCTGCTGGAGACCATCACCGACCGCTGCGAAGACGTGGCCAATTTGATCGAGGGCGTGGTCCTCGAAAACTGCTGATTCGTCTCAAACCAATACAAAGAAGGGTTTGACGATGGAAATCGCTCCAACAGCGCTGTGGGTGGTCTTTATGCTTTTGCTGCTGGCATTGGCCTTTGACTTCATGAACGGCTTTCACGATGCGGCTAATTCCATTGCCACCGTGGTCTCCACCGGGGTGCTTAAACCGGTGCAGGCTGTGGTGTTTGCCGCGTTTTTTAATTTCGTGGCTTATTTCATCTTTCACTTAAGCGTGGCCGCCACGATTGGCAAAGGCGTGGTGCAGCCGGGCATTGTGGATATGCATGTGGTTTTTGGCGCACTGGTGGGTGCGATCACATGGAACATCATCACCTGGTGGTTTGGCATTCCATCCAGCTCCTCCCATGCGTTGATTGGCGGCATTGTGGGCGCAGCGATTGCCAAATCGGGATCAAGTGTGTTGATTGCCTCAGGTATTTTGAAGATTGTGGCTTTCATCCTGGTCTCGCCGCTGATGGGCTTTTTGCTCGGCTCGCTGATGCTGGTGCTGGTCGCTTGGGTCTGCCGTAAACGCACGCCCAGCCAAACAGATCGCTGGTTTCGCCGCTTGCAGCTCGTCTCTGCGGCTGCCTATAGCTTGGGCCACGGTGGTAACGACGCGCAGAAAACTGCCGGCATCATCTGGCTGCTGCTGATGGCCGCCACAGCCTCTGGCGTGGCGGGTCTGCCTGTATGGATGAAAGCAGATGCAAACTATCTGCCCGGCTGGGTGGTGATCGCCTGCTACATCACGATTGGCTGCGGCACCATGTTCGGCGGCTGGCGCATCGTCAAAACCATGGGGCAACGCATCACCAGGCTCAAACCCGTAGGCGGTTTCTGCGCTGAAACCGGCGGCGCGATTACCCTGTTCACCGCCACCGCGATGGGCATACCCGTCTCCACCACCCACACCATCACCGGCGCGATTGTCGGCGTTGGCTCTGTAGAGCGCGCGAGCGGCGTGCGATGGGGCGTGGCTGGCAACATCGTCTGGGCCTGGATTTTCACGATTCCCGCCAGTGCGTTTGTGGCGGCAGTGGCTTACTGGATCAGTTTGCAATTGTTTTGAAAATGGGGGCAGAGCCATCCGAATTCGGTAGTGAACACAGGCTGATTCGGGCTGAACTGCGCTACAGTGGCTCAACTTGCTTGTGATCGCACTGGCCTGTTGTCGATAGATTCGCTATATTTATAATAGCAAACTATCTATATTTTATAAGAGCAATATGCCATATTCGGCATACCTACTCCGTACCAGAACGATGACAGACACCGACGATGAGTTACTGCAAACCGCCGCCCGCCTGGTGGTGGAAGAAGGATTGGAATATGGCCCCGCCAAGCGGCGGGCTGTGAAGCAGCTCGGCATGCCGCAGCGCACGCCCTTGCCCGACAACGATGCCCTTGAGGACGCGGTGCGCGAATACATTGAGATTTTCTGTGCCGACACACAGGCGGTGGAACTTGCTGCGCTGCGTGAGCTGGCGCTCACATGGATGGAGCGGCTGCCTGAATTTCGCCCGCATTTGAGCGGCGCGGTCTGGCATGGCACGGCCACGCGGCTGTCGGACATTTATATCGGCCTGTTTTGTGATGACCCCAAATCCGCCGAAATCGCCCTGATCAACCATGGCGTGAACTACGAGGCAAGGGAAGTGACCGGACTGCATGGTGACGCGGTGAACGCATTAAGCATCCACAGCCTGTGCAAACCCTTGAACGAGACGGTGGGCGTGCATTTGATGGTGTATGACCATGATGATGTACGCGGGGCGCTCAAGCAAGATGCCAAAGGCCGCAGGCCACGCGGTGATATTGAGGCGGTCAAGAAGCTGATCGCATCAAATTAACTACACTTATCCACTGATGAATACACCTTCACCCGAAATCACCCCTGTTTCCCTCAGCAAGCGCAAATGGCTATGGGCGGCAATTGCGAGCTCTGCGGCCCTCGCAGGCGCGGGCCTGGCTGCTTGGCGCTATCGCCTGCGCGAACCTGAAGATGCCGCGTTAGCAGCACTCTGGGCACTGGAAGCTGAGCTTCCAACAGGGGGTATTTACAAGCTAGCCAAGTTGCGCGGAAAGCCGTTGGTGGTGAATTTTTGGGCGACGTGGTGCCCGCCTTGCGTGGAAGAAATGCCTTTATTAGATGCTTTTTATCGCCAACATGCAGCTAACGGTTGGCAAATGGTGGGATTAGCGGCTGACAATGCACCTGCTGTGAATAAATTTTTGAGCAAAATGCCAGTGCAGTTTCCCACGCCGCTCGCCGGGTTGGCGGGCATTGAACTTTCGCGTACACTGGGTAACTTAACCGGCGCACTCCCGTTCACCGTGGTGATCAATGCGCAAGGCAACATAGCCCTGCGACACATGGGCAAACTGTCTGCTGAGCAAATCGCTGATTTTGTCAGAATCAAATAATTAATCGCTATTAAATGGTAAATAGCGACACTTAATCGCTTTAACGTTCTTTTTAAAGCTTTTTATTCTGAGTTACACTTACAAAAGCGATCAGACTGTCGCTTGAAAGTTGCCTGAAGCATAACGATTCGTTGGAGTACAAAAATGGACTTACGCAAACTCAAAACCTTGATCGATCTGGTCTCGGAATCCCAAGTGCAAGAGCTGGAAATCACCGAAGCTGAAGGCAAGGTGCGCATCGTCAAAGGACCTGCGGGCATGATGTACAGCGCCAACCCCGCCATGATGCAGCAGCCCATGATGATGCAACAACCCATCCAGCAGCAAGTCCCGCAGATGATGCAGGCCGTGCCCAGTACAGCCCCGGCGCTCTCGGAAGCAGCTGCGGATGTGGTGGCTCTGGCTGGCCACACCGTTAAATCGCCGATGGTGGGCAGCTTCTACCGCACATCGAGCCCCGGCGCGAAATCTTTTGTGGATATCGGCGACACCGTGGCCGTGGGCGACACGATTTGCATCATTGAAGCCATGAAGATCATGAATGAGATTGAGGCGGACAGGGCTGGCGTGATCAAGAAGATCATGGTGGAAAACGGCGCGGCGGTGGAATATGGCCAGCCTTTGTTTGTGATCGAATAAGGCGCTGGCCATGTTCAAGAAAATCCTGATCGCCAACCGGGGCGAGATTGCTCTGCGTATTCAACGCGCCTGCCGCGAGCTTGGCGTGAAATCCGTGGTGGTGTACTCTGAAGCGGATCGCGAAGCCAAATATGTGAAGCTGGCCGATGAAGCCGTGTGCATTGGTCCTGCGCAATCTGCGCTGAGCTACCTCAACATGCCTGCCATCATCGCGACGGCAGAAGTCACGGATGCTGAGGCGATCCATCCCGGCTACGGATTTTTAAGCGAAAACGCTGATTTTGCAGACCGCGTGGAGCAATCGGGCTTTAAATTCATTGGCCCCACCGGTGACTCCATTCGTATCATGGGCGACAAAGTCTCGGCCAAGCAAGCGATGATCAAGGCGGGTGTGCCTTGCGTGCCCGGCTCGGAAGGCGCTTTGCCCGATGACGCGGCCACGATCCGCGCCACGGCAAAAAAAGTGGGCTATCCCATCATCATCAAAGCAGCGGGCGGCGGCGGCGGGCGCGGCATGCGTGTGGTTCACACCGAAGCGGCACTGATCAACGCAGTCACCATGACGAAAGCGGAAGCGGGAGCTGCTTTTGGCAATCCAGCGGTTTACATGGAAAAATTCCTGCAAAACCCGCGCCATATTGAAATCCAGATCATTGCTGACACGTTCAAAAACGCCGTCTATTTGGGCGAGCGTGACTGCTCCATGCAGCGCCGCCACCAGAAAATTGTTGAAGAAGCGCCAGCGCCCGGCATTGCGCGCAAGTTGATTGAGAAAATTGGCGAACGCTGCGTGGCTGCTTGCAAAAAAATCGGCTATCGTGGCGCGGGCACTTTTGAGTTTCTCTACGAAAACGGTGAGTTTTATTTCATTGAAATGAACACCCGCGTGCAGGTGGAACATCCAGTGACGGAGATGATCACCGGCGTGGACATCGTGCAAACACAGATTCGGGTCGCAGCGGGCGAAAAGCTGCCCTTTACACAGCGGCAAATTGAAATTCGTGGCCATGCGATCGAATGCCGCGTGAATGCGGAAGATCCGTTTAACTTCATGCCCAGCCCAGGGCGCATCAGCCTCTGGCATCCGCCCGGCGGACCGGGAGTGCGTGTGGACTCACATGCCTATACGAATTATTTTGTGCCGCCGAATTACGACAGCATGATCGGCAAAATCATCGTACATGCGCCGACGCGCGAGCAAGCGCTGCTGCGCATGCGCACAGCACTGGACGAAACCGTCATTGAAGGCATCAAAACGAATATTCCGCTGCACCGCGAGCTGATGGCCGATGCGAAATTCGTGCAAGGCGGCACCAATATTCATTATCTGGAAGAGTGGATGAAAATCCACAAGCGTTGATGTTTGAACTCGCCATCCTCTGTCCTGAAGCGCAAGTAGAAACCGTGAGCGAGGCGCTAGAGGCGCTAGACGCGCTCAGCGTCAGCGTAGAAGATGCCGATGTGGCCACACCTGCTGAGCAAGCTTTGTTTGGCGAGCCCGGCATGCCGCCACCCAAAGCGGGTTGGGAGCGCTCGGTGATCAAAGCGCTCTTTGCAACAAAAGCGATGACGCTTGACGCAGAGGCCACGCTGGCGCATCAAGACTTTTATGCACAGTGCAAGAGCTTGGGATTTGCAGAAATTGCGGATCAAGATTGGGTGCGCCTCACGCAATCGCAATTCACGCCGGTGGACATCACGCCAGAGTTTTGGATCGTGCCAACTTGGCATCAGAAGCCTGCAGGCGCTGTGAAAGTTATCACGCTTGACCCGGGCCTGGCTTTCGGCACCGGCACACACCCCACCACACGCATGTGTTTGCGCTGGATTGCTCGCAATGAGGCAGCTTTGCTCGATCAGCGTGTGCTCGATTACGGCTGCGGCAGCGGCATTTTGGCGATTGGCGCGGCGCTGCATGGCGCGGCTTTCATTGATGCCGTTGACATTGACGAAGCCGCCGTGCAGTCCACACAAGACAACGCGCTGGCCAATGATATCCATCTGAATGCAGGCTTGCCTGATCACGTGAGCAGCGAGCCGTGCAGTTATAGCGTCGTGCTGGCCAATATCTTGGCTACACCGCTCAAAGTGCTCGCGCCCTTGCTCACCGGGCATGTTGCGCCCAGCGGCCATCTCGTGCTCGCCGGTATTTTGGAGCGGCAAGAAGACGAGCTAAAAGCCGCTTATGCACCGTATGCCAAATTAGAAGTCTCTGACCGCGAAGATGGCTGGATTTTGATGACGGCGCAGTGCGCCTGAGCTTCAAAGGGATCCAGCGAGCCTCAAGCTGCATCCAGCTTCAAATTCTGCGCCACCACCACCTGCCGCCAGCCTGAAAAATCTTTCTCAATAAAACGGGCCAGTTGCGCAGGCGAGCTATTGGCGCCGTTGACAGGCTCCAATGCATCCGCAGCAAAACGGGCGCGCACCTCCGGCAACTGCACCACTTTGCCCAAAGCAGCATTCAAGCGCTCGATCACGGCTGCAGGCGTGGCTTTGGGTGCCATCAAGCCGAAATAGTTCAGCACGTCAAAGCCTGCAAAACCGCTCTCCGCCATGCTCGGCACATCGGGTAAAGCGCTGGATCGCCTAGAAGAAGTCACCGCCAGCGCTTTGATGCGCCCGTCTTTGATGAATGGATTCAGCGCAGGCACGGTGCCTGTGACCAACTGAATTTGACCGCCAATCATGTCCATCGTGGCTGGCGCGATACCGCGGTAAGGAATATGCGTCACGAAAATGCCAGCGCGGCTTTTAAGCATCTCCAGCACGAGATGGTTGATGCCGCCTGCGCCCGCGCTGCCGTAGTTGAAATAACCTGGCTTGGAGCGCGCCAACTGCACGAATTCGCGCATGTTAGCCACCGGCAAATCTTTGTTCACAGCCCACACTAAGGGGCCGCTGGCGATCATGCCCACAGGTGCAAACTGGCGCACAGGGTCGTAGCCCGCGTTGGGCAAAGCAGCGGGCACGGTGGTAAACGGCGCTGCGGCCAGCAGCAGGGTTTGCCCATCCGGCGCGCTATCTGCCACAAATTTCGCGCCAATCGCGCCGCCCGCGCCAGTGCGGTTGTCCACCACCACGGTGCTGCCCAGCACATCGCCAAGCTTCTGCGCCACCAGCCGCCCCACGGCATCCGAGCCAGCACCTGCAGCAAACGGCACGATGATCCTCGTTACGGCCACGACCTGCGCACGCAGCAGACTAGGACATGCTACAAAAGTAATAGCTAACTGTTTAGATTTAATAAGGGCAAATCGGCGATTTAACATAAAAAGTCTTGCTGAACCCGTGTAGGTGAGTCACGGCCAGGCAACTTGATGACGCTAGCGTGTCAGCTGCCCCGATAGGTCGAGTAACTCCAAGGACTGCACAGCAAGGGCACATGGTAATGCTGATCTGCATGCGCAATGCCAAAATCCAGATGCACCACACCCAAAAATGCGGGCTCGGGCAGGCTCACGCCCTTTGCTTTGAAATAAGCAGCCACATCAAAGCTCAGGCGATATCGGCCCGCTTTGAGCGAAGTGTTATCAAACAAAAGGCCGCCTGGGTTGCGACCATCGGCGTTGAGTATGAGATTTTTGAGCAAAGCATAAGTATCGCCATGCTGCTCAAGGAAGCTGACGTGCATGCCTGCAGCCGGGCAGCCGTGCATGGTGTCGAGGACGTGGGTGGATAAGCCCATGGTGAGTTTTCCTTTGTGATTCTCAAGAAGTGTATACAATTTCTAGTTCAGCAGTCGCAGGATTCACAAGCATGGAAGTATCCACTACGCAACACATTGTGCAAGCGCTCACCAAGGCGATTGTGGAGCATCGCCTTGCGCCAGGGGTGAAACTGGTGGAGCAAAAGCTCGCTGATTATTTTGGTGTCTCGCGCACGCTGGTGCGCCAAGCCTTGTATCAGCTAGAAAACCAGCGCCTGATCGTGCTGGAGCCCGCGCGCGGCGCGTTTGTGGCCTCGCCCTCCATTGAAGAGGCGAGCCAAGTGTTTGATGTGCGGCGCATGTTGGAGGCGCAGATGACGCGCCATTTTGCGGCGCAGGCCACGCCCGAGCAGATCAAGGCCTTGCGCGCGCATGTGCGCCAAGAAAAATTGGCTGTGGAAAGCGGCGACGCGCCGGGGCGCATCGAGCTGCTGGGCGATTTTCATGTGCGCATGGCTGAGCTCATGGACAACCAAGTATTGGCTGAATTGCTCAGCGATTTGATCTCGCGCTGCGCCTTGATCACGCTGATGTATCAGAGCACCGATGCTGCGCAGGTGAGCAACGATGAGCATTTGGCCATCGTGGAGGCATTGGCGCGTGGTGATGCGGAAAATGCGGTGACGCTGATGGATGCGCATTTGAGCCAAGTCTTTAACAATCTGCGCCTGCAAGACCATAGGCCCGAGAGCGATACGGCACCCATGCTTTCCACCTTCGCTGGCCTCTGAACATGGCCCTCACCTACGACAGCACTGGCGCTTATCCGCGAGATTTAGCAGGCTATGGCCACGCGATGCCGCATGCGCAATGGCCGGGTGGCGCGCGCATTGCGGTGCAATTCGTGCTGAATTTTGAAGAAGGCGGCGAGAACCATGTGCTGCATGGCGATGCAGGCTCGGAAACTTTTTTGTCTGAGATGTTCAACCCCGCCAGCTTTCCCGCGCGACACATGAGCATGGACGGGATTTATGAATACGGCTCGCGCCAAGGCGTGTGGCGCATCTTAAGAGAGTTTGAAAAGCGCCAACTGCCGCTCACGGTGTTTGGTGTGGCCACAGCTTTGCAGCGCTGCCCGGATGTGACGCAGGCTTTCATGGAGCTTGGGCATGAGATTGCTTGCCACGGATTGAAGTGGATTCATTATCAGAACTTGCCTGAAGACGTTGAACGCGCCCACATGCTTGAAGCGATGCAGATCATACAAAAACTGATGGGCAAAAGACCATCGGGCTGGTATACGGGGCGAGATAGCCCGCACACGCATCGTTTGGTGGCAGATTTCGGCGGCTTTGCTTATGACAGTGATTACTATGGCGACGATCTTCCTTTTTGGATGAAAGTGCGCAAAACCGATGGCTCGGATGCGCATCAGCTCATCGTGCCCTACTCGCTCGATTGCAATGACATGCGCTTCAGCTTGCCGCAAGGCTATGCGTATGCTGATCCGTTTTTTCAGTATTTGAAAGACACGTTTGATACGCTGTATGAGGAAGGTGATCCCAACGTGACGCAGGGCGGCTTGAATCAACCCAAGATGATGAGCATTGGTATGCATTGCCGATTGCTAGGCAGGCCGGGGCGCATCACCGCACTGCAACGCTTTTTGGATCACATCGCGCAATTCGACAAAGTGTGGATCGCCAAGCGAATCGATATTGCACAGCATTGGACAAAGTTTCACCCCGCACCATGACACTCACACTCCAACAACTCAACGCCGCATCCGTGGATGAAGCCACACAGCTTCTCGACGGCATCTACGAGCATTCAGCTTGGATCGCACGCGCTGCCATGGCTCATCGCCCGGTTGCCTCGCTTGCGGCACTCAAACACGCGATGACGCAAATCGTCGCGCAAGCCAGCCAAGAGCAGCAAATCGCTTTGATTCGCGTTCACCCAGAGTTGGCTGGCAAGGCGATGGTAAGCCAGTCGCTCACTGAAGAGTCCACCAACGAGCAAAGCAAAGCAGGCTTGACGAATTGCAGCGTTGAGGAATTCGCCAAGCTGCAGCGGCTCAATGCCGACTACAACGCCAAATTCGGCTGGCCTTTCATTCTTGCCGTGCGCGGGCCGCGCGGCTTGGGACTGTCGCGCCAGCAGATCATCAGCACCTTCGAGCGCCGCCTGAGTGGTCACCCCGATTTTGAGCTGGCGGAATGCCTACGCAATATCCATCGTATCGCTGAAATCCGCTTGAACGATAAGTTTGGTGTGCAACCTGAGCTGGGCAATGAACTCTGGGATTGGCACGAAAGCCTCTCTCAGCATTCCGATCCCGGCTTCAAAGAAAACGGCCAACTCACCGTTACCTTCATGACCGAAGCGCACAAAGCCTGCGCAACTGAAATTGCGGCTCGCATGCGTGAATGCGGCTTTGATTCGGTGGACATCGATATTCTGGGTAATGTGGTGGGTCGCTATGAATCCGATAGCACCTTGCAAAGCAAGAATAAGGGCGAAGTGCCTGAAACACCTCAAAAATCTTTGCTCACAGGTAGCCATTACGACACGGTGCGTAACGGCGGCAAATACGATGGTCGCTTGGGCATTTTTACGCCGATAATGTGTGTGCGCGAGCTACATAAGGCTGGCAGACGTTTGCCATTTGGCATTGAAGTGGTGGGCTTCTCTGAAGAAGAAGGCCAGCGTTACAAGGCCACTTTTTTAGCCTCTGGGGCACTCACGGGGCATTTCAAACCAGAATGGCTTGAGCAAGCAGATAAAGACGGTATTTTAATGAAAAATACTCTGCATCCCCTTGTGAATAGTCAAAAGTCTGCTATTGAATCAATAGCAAGTATAAAGCGTGATCCTGCGCACTATCTCGGCTTCGTGGAAGTGCATATCGAGCAAGGGCCCGTATTGAACGCGATCAATCTGCCGCTCGGCATCGTCACGTCCATCAATGGCAGCGTGCGTTTTCTGGGCGAGATCATCGGCCAAGCCAGCCATGCCGGCACCACGCCGATGGGCACGCGCCGCGATGCTGCGGCAGCGCTCGCAGAGATCAGTGTGTTTGTAGAGCAGCGTGCGGCCAAGGATGGTGATTCAGTGGCCACGATTGGCATGCTGAATGTGCCCAATGGCTCGATCAATGTGGTGCCCGGACGCTGCCATTTCAGCCTGGATCTGCGTGCACCGATAGATGCACAGCGGGATGCCATGGTGGGCGATGTGCTAGCGCAATTGAAAACCATTTGCGAGCGGCGCGGCGTGAGCTACACACTGGAAGAAACCATGCGTGCCGCTGCTGCGCCCTCAGATGCTCTTTGGCAAGCTCGCTGGGAACGCGCCGTGCAAGCCACTGGCTTGCCTACGCACAGTATGCCCAGCGGCGCAGGCCATGACGCGATGAAACTCCATGAAATCATGCCTCAAGCCATGCTGTTTGTGCGCGGCGAAAACGCAGGCATCAGCCACAACCCGCTGGAATCAACGACGAATGACGATATGCAGCTTGCGGTGCAGGCTTTTTCATCTTTGCTTGATGATCTGGCACGCAACCATTTTTAAAACCGACCGCAAAAGGCGCAGAAGTTACGCAAAAGACCCAGAAAATACCATGAGAATTCACAATGAATCACTCAGTTCAAGTGCTGAGATTTGAATCTTTTACGTATTTTCTTTTTTGCGTCTTTTGCGCAACTTCTGCGCCTTTTGCGTCCGGTATT
>JANMDE010000275.1:0-4499 GCA_031376105.1 Variovorax sp.
CAACCAACACGCAATTGCTGCCGACATGCACATCGGCCTCAATGATCGTGCGATGCTTGTTCGCCCCGTCGTAATTGGCGGTGATGGAGCCGGCGCCGTAATTCACGCGTTCGCCCACTGTGGCATCGCCGAGGTAGGCTAAATGGTTGGCTTTTGCGCCTTTGGCCAGCGTGGAATTCTTGACTTCCACAAAATTTCCGATATGAACCTCCGCGCCGAGTTGAGCGCCCGGGCGTAGCCGGGCAAACGGCCCCACCAGTGCGCCAGCGCCCACCAATGCGCCCTCTTTGCCGCCATCAATGTGCGTGAACGGATGAATCACCGCGCCGGCCGCGATCGTGCAATTGGCAATCACGCAATGCGCACCAATGCTCACGTCATCACCGAGCTTCACGCTGCCTTCAAATAGGCAGCCCACATCGATGCTCACGTCTTGGCCGCATTGCAAATCACCGCGCAGATCAAAGCGCGCGGCATCGGCAATGCGCACGCCTTGCTCCATCAAGCGATAAGCCGCGCGCCTTTGAAATTCGCGCTCCAGCTCTTGCAGCTGTGCGGGGCTGTTGACCCCCGCAACCTGTGCTTCATCGGTAATTTTTAAGGCCAGTACTTGCCGCTGATCAGCGACTGCATGTTCTACCACCCCTGTCAGGTAAAACTCTTTCTGGGCATTGTTGTTATCGAGCGCGGCCAGATACTTTTTCAACTGTGCAGAGGGCGCGACCAAGATACCGCTGTAAATTTCGCGAATGGCGCGCTGCGCCTCTGAGGCATCTTTGTGCTCGACGATGGCCTGCACCGTCTCACCCTGGCGAACGATCCGACCATAACCCGTCGGGTCATCTGTTTCGAGGGTAAGGAGCACCATTTTTTGGCCTGCAGACAACCCGACTAGCTGCTCAAGCGTCGCTACTTCTGTAAGCGGCACGTCTCCCGACAATACCAAGGTGAGTCCATCGTCAGCAAGATATGGCACTGCCTGCTGCACCGCATGACCGGTACCTAGTTGCGGCTCTTGGTGCACATTTTCTAAAGGGAAACCGTGCCCAGTCCTCATGAAGTCTCCGCCAAACGCGATGACTTCAGGCGCACCATGCCCCGTGATCAGGATCACGCTGCGCGGATTAAGTCGCGCAGCCGTAGCGAGCACATGGCCAAGCAAAGCGCGCCCTGCGAGTTTGTGCAACACTTTAGGCAGTTTGCTTTTCATGCGGGTGCCTTTGCCCGCAGCCATGATCACTATGTCTAGATTCATATCCATATTCCGTTTCCTAACTCTGATTATCGCGGCAACGCTCTTCACCGGATGCAGCGCCATCAAGCTGGCCTACAACCAAGCCCCCGATCTGGGCTATTGGTGGCTGGATGGCTACTTTGATTTCAACGAGCAGCAAACCCCAAAAGTGCGTGATGAGCTGGCCAAACTCTTCGCTTGGCATCGCAGCAACGAACTGCCCAAAACGGCTGATTTTCTGGCGCAAACGGCGCGCTTGATGGCAGGCGAGATCAGCAGCGCACAAGCTTGCAAAAGCTTCGATCAGGTGCGCGGCCTGATTGATAACATTTCAAACCAAGCCTTGCCCGCTTTGGCAGAACTCGCACCCACGATCACGCCTTCGCAAATTGAGCATTTGAAGCGCAAATATGCCAAAAATGCGGATGAATTCAACCGCGATTACATCAAAGGCACTCCCGCCAGCCGCGATGCCAAACGCCTGAAACAAGCGATCGATCGCAGCGAAACGTTTTACGGCAAGCTGGAAGAGCCGCAAATTGCAGCGATCAAACAAGCGCTGGCCGCATCAAGCTTCGATGCCGCCTATTCCCTCAAAGAGCGCCAACGCCGCCAACAAGAGTTGATCGACCTTTTGAGCGGCCTAGCCAGCGCCAAAGCATCGCCCGCCACCAGTAGCCACGCCTTGCGAGCCTATATCCAACGTGCCTGGGAATCGCCCGATCCCGTCTATCGCGCTTACTCGCAACGGTTGACGCAGGAAGGTTGTAGCAGTTTTGCGAGTGTGCATGCCAGCACGACGGCGGCGCAGCGTGCTTATGCGGTGAACGTGCTGAAGGGGTATGAGGTGGATTTAAGGACTTTGGCTAGTAGTCGGTGATGGTTTGTGCCGTTTTGCCCCGTGCGTTTTGTGTGCGCTGGCCTTCATCGCAGCCGATCTCTCCAAGAAGACACCCTCTGCGTGCCAAAAAAGCAACCATCAACGCACCAATTTCAACCCTTGCGCTGCGCCATCCAAGCCTTGCGCTCTGCTGGCGTCAAGATACCGTCTTTGTTGGTGTCGATCTGATCGAAATGCTTGGCCAAATTGGGTTTGCTAGCCGCTTCGGCCTTGGAAATATTGCCATCTCCGTCAAGATCTGCTTTGTTGGCTTTGTGAAACGCCTTCATTTCATCGCGTGAGAGCTGGCCGTCTTTGTTGGCATCCATTTTGTCGAAATTTTGAGCCAAATGCGGGTTGGCTTTGGCTTCTTCGCGGGAGATCAGCTTGTCGCCATTGGTGTCAAGCTTCTTCATGACATGACGCTGTGGCGCTGGTGCGCCCGGGGCCGCGGGCGCTTGCGCAAAACTAAGACCGCA
Organism: Variovorax sp.; assembly: GCA_031376105.1. Classification (GTDB taxonomy): domain Bacteria; phylum Pseudomonadota; class Gammaproteobacteria; order Burkholderiales; family Burkholderiaceae_C; genus JANMDU01. The sequence continues at coordinate 2,594 of JANMDE010000275.1, forward strand.
GGCCACGGCAGTGGCGGCAGCGATGAGGCTAAGGCGAGTGAAAGAAGGTGTCATGGTGAATTTCCTTGAAGTGAAGTGAAATAAATACGCTATTAAATACGCAGCAAACATCGTTGAATTTATAAGGGCAAATCGCTGATTTGCTTTAAATTTTCCGAAACAAACCATCCAATCGTGTATCCCAGCTGCTGCCGGGCAGCAGGGCTTGCAATTGCGAATCGGGGAGTGAAAAGCTGGCGCGTAGGGCTTGGGCGAGCACGGCGCGGTAGTCGTGGTGGGCGGGCAGATCGCGGTTGTCGTTTAAGTTGCCGCGCGCCAAACCCGTCCAATGACCATGCACACGGCCGCCGTTGACGCGGTTGCCAATCAGCCAAAGCGCGTTGCCAAAGCCGTGGTCGGTGCCTTTGGTGCCATTCTCGGCTGCGGTGCGGCCAAATTCGCTCATCACGATGATCAGATCACCTGCTTGGTCAAACTCGCTGCGCAATTGCGCCAGGCCGCGTGCGAGATTGCCCAAGTTGTTGGCCAGCTGACCCGTTGCGTTGCCTTGGTTGGCATGCGTGTCCCAGCCGCCAGCGGACAGGAAACCGAGGCGAAGCTGCGGGTCATTTCGCATGAGGGTGGCCAAGTGCTGCGCATCGAGCGCAAGGCCGACCGGGTCTGCCGCGCCATTGTTGGCGGCATTCATTTGGGCTTGCTGGGCGGCGCTGCTGGGCGGCGCGCCGTCTTTGTCAAGCATTCTTCGCTGCTGAGGGCTAGCCATACCGACCATGTCCGCATTGGAGTTGGCGGTGCGGGCGGTGCGCTCGTTCATTAGCTCTTGCGAGGTTTGCATGCGGCTGCCCGCGCCCTGACGGAAGGCTTCGCTGACGCGATCATTTCCTGAATACAAATCCATCAAGGCGCTGCGCTGCTTTTCGTTGGCGAGCACGCCGGTGCGCGCCGCAGCATCACCGCGCGGGATGAGTTTGACGGTGGCTTGGCCAGAAAGAATAGCCGGATTGGCCTCGCCCACGCCGAGTGCCGAGCCTGCGCTGCTGGCAGACAGTTTGTTGAGCCAGCCATTGGGAGAACTGCTTTTCTCAGGCAGGCCAATTTCCATCAAATACTGCGCATCAAAGTGCGAGCGATTGGGCGCAGGCAATCCGGCGCTTCCAATCACGCCCAGCGAGCCCTCTTGCCAGAGCGGCAGGAGTGGCGCGAGGGCGGGATGCAGAGCAAAGCGCTCATCCAGCTTCAAAGCCGTGTCGCGCGTGCCATCTGGAGCGGCCACAGCGATATTGGGGCGGATCGCATAATAGTCGCGGTCTGAATAAGGAACAAGGGCAGACAGGCCGTCATAGGCGCCGCGCAGGAATACAACCACCATGCGGCCTTGAGAAAGCGCAGCGGGCGCCCCCGTTGGTGCACGTTGAGCGAAGACGCGCGGCACAGCCAAGCCTGTCAGCCCGGTCAGGCCGAGCGCTATCAGATGGCGGCGTGAGAGCGCTGCATCAGCGCGGGGGTGTGATGGGTGTAGCGAGGGCATCGTCGTCTCCTTATTTGCTCATGAATTCAGGCGCGGCCAGCAGCAGGCTGGTGCGCATGTTGACAGCGCTTTCGCGTGAGATGCGCTCGCGCGTCGCGCTGCTGTAAAACTGCTGCAAATACGCGGGCTCTTCGATGCGCGGTGCCAGGCCAAAGGCGTAGTCTGCACGGCGCGTGAGCGCTTCGGGGGCAAGCCACGTGGCAGCATCGGTTTTGTAGCCATCGGGTGTTTGCCAGCCGTTGACGGGCTGGCCCGTTTGCGCGAGGAAACCGCCGGCTTGGCGCAGGTTTTGCTGGCGATTGGCATCGTCTTTCACGGTGCCAGCGGCGGTAAGGCTGGAGCAGGCGTAGTCCATGGGGGTTTTGAAAAGTGTGTTGC
>JANMDE010000034.1:0-7901 GCA_031376105.1 Variovorax sp.
AATCGCCCTGCGGCTCGGGCGCGAGCGGCAAATGCACTTCATCGCAACCGGCCATCACCAGGGCCGCAAACGGCCGCGCCGCCAGTTGCGCCAACGGCAAAATCACCACCTGCGCTTCTATTTCAGGCGCAGGCATCTTAAAGCTGGTGCCCTCCAAAGCCGTTTGCACCCATTGGCCAAACTCATGCAGGCTCAGGCGCGACGCATCCGCCAGCAAAATCGCCAGCGCTTCGCTTCCCTGCAAATGCAAAGCGCTCAGCACTTGCTCGCCCGCCGTATCTAGCTGCAAATCCGCCCATTGGCCACTGCTGTGCAAGGCGCGTGTCAAAGCATCAAGCCAAGCCGCGAGTGGGCGGGCTGCGCTGAGATTTTTCAACACCTCGTCGGGAGAAAGCGTTGCGCCATTTACTATTAATTTAATAGCAAACTGTGCATATTCTATAAGGGCAGGAAGCGAATTTTGCTTGCGAAGCTCGCGCTCCAAGCGCTGTACGTTAGCCTGCGATGCGCGGGTGTGTTTGAGCCAATCAAGGCGCTCATCTTGCGTCGCCTGCGGATGCGCGGCGCGCAGCAAGCTCATCAGATTTGCTGCCGAGCGCGTGGTGGAGAGTTTCCAGCCCGTCTCATCGCGCAGCGCAATGCCTTGGCTGCTCAGCATCGCGCTGATGCGCCGCGTCACCAGCCGGTCAATGGCAGGCAGCGCCACCGGCGTGCGCCCTGCCGCCAGATGCGCCATCACGCACGCGGCGGCGCGTTGTGCCTCATCTTCAGCATCTTGCGCCGCATGCAAGAAAAGCGGGCCGTGGCTTGCATGCGGCAAATCCACAAACAAAGCGCGCTCGCCTAAAGCCGCTGCCAAATGAAGCGTCAAAGCATTGCGCTGCACCCCGCGCACCACGATCAGCGCATCCACATCCTGCAAAGCCGCTTCATAAAGCGCATCGCTCGCATAGCTCGATGCCGCCGCCCATTCAAGCGCAATCCGCGCGATGGCCGCTTCATAAACAGCAAACTCTGCCCCACTCGCGAATCCTGTTGCTAAGCCGCCCGTCACCACAGGGCGCATCCGCTCTGCCCATGCGCCCCGCTCGCTAGGCGCAACAGCCGCCGCCAAGCCGCCCAGCTGCTGCGCCGCCGCCACCAAAAGTGGCGCGAGAACGGCTTGCTTGGCCTGCAAGCCCGATTTAGCCAGCCAACTGCGCGCCCGCAGCGCATCCAGCGCCGCATCAAAGCTCAAATCCAGCGCATCAGGCGTGAAAGGCGCAATCCGCTGCTGCCAGCTCTTGGTCGTCTCAATCCGAGGCAAAAAGCCGCCCGCCCCATGGCTGGCCGCAGAGACCCGCGCGACCGATTGAAGCTGAAAAAAGGGTAGCAGCACCACCGTGCGCGCCGCATGCGCATTGAACGCCTGCCTATGCGCGGCCACCTGCTCCCACAGCACGGGCCAGCTATGAAGCTCATCGGCTTTGGCTATCGCAGTCATAGCCCGCAGCAGGCCATCATTTGAAAAGGGGAAATCTTGGTTTCTGTCACAATGCCCACACTGTAATATGTGTCGGTTCATTTCGACTCACTCAAACACCTCTTCCAACATTTTTTGCGAGAACACCATGGCCAACGCCCTCATCAAAACCATCACCGATGCCAGCTTCGAGGCTGACGTTCTCCAAGCCAGCGTGCCCGTGCTCGTTGATTTCTGGGCCGAATGGTGCGGCCCTTGCAAGATGATCGCCCCCGCCCTAGACGAAATGGCCACTGCCTACGACGGCAAACTGCAAATCGCCAAGCTCAACGTCGACGACAACCGCGACATTCCCGGAAAATTCGGCATTCGCGGCATCCCCACCCTGATGATCTTCAACAAAGGCCAACTTGCCGCCACCAAAGTGGGCGCCTTGAGCAAAGCGCAGCTGCAAGCCTTTGTAGATCAAACCATTGCTGCTTGATTTTTTGTCAAACGGCAAACAAAAGGCTCCCAAGGGAGCCTTTTTGCTTTGTGCGAACGACATGCTGCTTTTAGCAATCGTTATTGCGGCGCACCCGTCACTTCGACTGACCTAGCCCACACGGATGATTTAGGCAGTAAGCACCTTGTACATAAAAGTCGTCCCCACCAGCCCACCTTGCGGCAAAAGCGCATAGCCCTGCACTTCCCCCAAGCCTTGCCTGCGCGCACGCGAATGCAACAGCATCTTCGCCACATCCGCACGATGCGGCTGATGGTCAGGCTGCGCCGATATCTTGCGCTCAAGATCAAAAAAGCGCAGTTGGCTGATTAATGTGCGACAAAATCAGCCTTCAATCACTATTAATTCTATAGCTAACTATGTATATTCTATAAGGGCTAGATCGCGAAATTCATTAGAATGACTGCTTCAAATATCAAGCCACCCGCACTTGCTGCACACACAACACCAGACCATAGGTCCCCAGCAAGAAAGATCACCTCAAGCCGTAACTGCATGCTCTGACGGCCGTGCATCCGAAAGACTCACCCATGATCATGTCGAGCCGGTGCGTGAACTCGCCAAAAACCGCCCGTTGGCAAGCTGCTCGCACCGAGCTTGCTCCCAAAAGTGCAGCAAATTTGCTACAAATTGGGGTTTTCCCTTTGTCAAAAAGCATAGCTAGCTACGAAAGTTGTAGCATTTTCCGGAAAAAGCGTTATATTTCAATCAGTTCGAGACTAAACCTCTGACATCACTTCATCAAAAACTGCTTAGGAGTCACCTTTCATGAGCGCCAAAGACAATGCTGCCGTCAACGCCCTGTTTGATCTGCTGGAATCCCGTTACGCGATGCGCGTGCTGTGGGCGCTCAAAGATGGCCACCCACAAACCTTCCGCCTGTTGCAAGACAGCGTGGGCAGCATCACCCCCAACACCTTGAACACCCGCCTGAAAGAATTGCGCGCTGCCAGCCTGGTTGGCCACGGCGATTCTGGCTACAGCCTGACCAGCGGCGGCACCGATCTCTTGAAGCGCATGAGCGACTTGGGCGCTTTCGCCACCAAGTGGACGAGCGCCAAAGCCAAAAAGAAATAAGTTTTTTGCTCTGATAGATCCTCTCCAAGGATATTTTCCTTCTTCAGCCCGAAGTCTCTTCGGGCTGTTTTTTTGTCTGTTTGAAGCGAAAATTTAAGACAAACTGGCTACTTGCCCTTATAAAATATACATAGTTTGCTCTGCCTTTTATAGCACTCTATTTTCTGCTCGCGCGCAGGCTCAGCCCTTGAAAAACCAGCCATCGCAGTCATGTGGTGAGCTGATTTGTATTTTTTCTCTTAAAACCATGTCTGAACACCAAAAAACCGAGGAAAACCAAGAAGCCAAGCCTTCTTCCGCCTCCGGCTCTGCCGCTGGATTGCCTCCTCAAGCCCCGCCCTCGCCTGCTGCCCCGCCGGGCACACCTGCCGATGCGTCTCCTGAAGAAATTGAAGCCGCTTTGGCAGCCAACGAGGCTGACAGCGCCGATGCCCTGACGGTTGCTTTGGCTGAATTGGCCACTTTGAAGGCCAAAGCCACCGATCTGCATGACCAAAACCTGCGCGCCGCTGCCGAAGTGCAAAATATCCGCCGGCGCAGCGAAGATGAAATCACCAAAGCCCGCAAATACGCGGTCGAGGGCTTTGCAGACAGCCTGCTCCCGGTGATGGACAGCCTAACTGCTGGCTTGGCACTCGCCGATGCCACCCAAGACCAATTGCGCGAAGGCGCTGAAGCCACACTGCGCCAGCTTAAATCGGCTCTGGAGCGCAACAAAGTGCTAGAAATTAACCCGGCGCAGGGCGACAAGCTCGATCCGGCCAAACACCAAGCGATCAGCGTGGTGCCCGCGCCAGCAGGCTCCGAGCAGGAAGCCAACACGATTGTGGCCGTGCTGCAAAAAGGCTACACGATTGCTGAGCGCACTTTGCGGCCGGCTTTGGTAACGGTTGCGGCGGCGAAATAGCTTGTTTGAGGCTTTGAAGACCGAACTTCCGGACGCAAAAGGCGCAAAAGTTACGCAAAAAACGCAAAAAAGAAAATACTAAAAATGAATTTATGAACGCTGAATCAATGTCGGTTCATTCTTCATATTCCTTTGTTTTTCTTGGTTTTGGCTGTTTTTTGCGTCTTTTGCGCAACTTTTGCGAATTTTGCGTCCGGCTGTTTAGGTATTCAAACCCTTGAAAACCAATCAAATACCCACAGTTACAACACATCTTTGAAATTATTGGAGCAAATATCATGGGAAGAATCATTGGCATTGACTTAGGGACGACCAACTCTTGCGTCGCCATCATGGAAGGCAACACCACCAAGGTGATTGAAAACGCCGAGGGTGCGCGCACCACGCCCTCCATCATTGCTTACATGGAAGACGGCGAGATTCGCGTCGGCGCGCCTGCGAAGAATCAGGCTGTGACGAACCCGCGCAACACGCTGTATGCCGTGAAGCGCCTGATTGGTCGCCGTTTTGAAGAGAAAGAAGTCCAGAAAGACATCGATCTCATGCCCTACACCATTGCCAAAGCTGACAACGGCGATGCATGGGTGGAAGTGCGTGGCCAGAAAATGGCACCGCCGCAAGTGAGCGCTGAAGTGCTGCGCAAGATGAAGAAAACCGCCGAAGACTACCTTGGCGAAGAAGTGACCGAGGCCGTGATCACCGTGCCCGCATACTTCAACGATTCTCAGCGCCAAGCCACCAAAGACGCAGGCCGCATTGCTGGCCTCGACGTCAAGCGCATCATCAACGAACCCACCGCAGCCGCTTTGGCTTTCGGCCTGGATAAAGTTGGCAAGGGTTACCGCAAAATCGCGGTGTATGACTTGGGCGGCGGCACCTTTGACGTGTCCATCATCGACATTGCCGATATGGATGGCGAGAAGCAATTTGAAGTGCTCTCCACCAATGGCGACACCTTCTTGGGCGGCGAAGATTTTGACCAACGCATCATTGACTACATCATTGCTGAGTTCAAGAAAGACACGCAAGTTGACTTGAAGAAAGACGTGCTCGCTTTGCAGCGCCTGAAAGACGTGGCCGAGAAAGCCAAGATTGAGTTATCGTCGAGCCAGCAAACCGAAATCAACCTGCCTTACATCACGGTTGATGCATCAGGCCCGAAACACCTGAACATGAAGCTCACTCGCTCCAAGCTGGAAGCTTTGGTGGAAGAGCTGATCGAGCGCACCATTGCCCCGTGCCGCACCGCCATCAAAGATGCTGGCGTGAGCGTGAACGATATTCAAGACGTGATTTTGGTGGGCGGCATGACGCGCATGCCCAAGGTGCAAGAGAAGGTCAAAGAATTCTTCGGCAAAGAGCCACGCAAAGATGTGAACCCTGACGAAGCTGTGGCCGTGGGCGCAGCGATTCAAGGCCAAGTGCTGAGCGGCGACCGCAAAGACGTGTTGCTCTTGGACGTGACGCCACTGAGCTTGGGCATTGAGACGCTAGGCGGCGTGATGACCAAGATGATCAAGAAGAACACCACGATTCCAACCAAGATTGAACAAACCTTCTCCACAGCCGACGACAACCAGCCCGCCGTGACGATCAAGGTCTACCAAGGCGAACGCGAAATGGCTGTGGCCAACAAAGGCTTGGGCGAATTCAATTTAGAGGGCATCCCACCCGCATCGCGCGGCACGCCGCAAATTGAAGTGACGTTTGACATTGACGCTAACGGCATCTTGCACGTCGGCGCAAAAGACAAAGCCACCGGCAAAGAAAACAAGATCACCATCAAGGCCAACTCGGGTTTGTCGGAAGACGAAATCCAAGCCATGGTGAAAGATGCTGAGCTCAATGCCGAAGACGACAAGAAAAAACTCGAACTCATCCAAGCTAAAAACCAAGGTGAAGCCATGGTGCACTCCACCAAGAAATCGCTCACCGAATACGGCGACAAGCTGGAAGCGGGCGAGAAGGAAAAGATCGAAGCCGCTCTGAAAGAGATGGAAGAAGCCTTGAAAGGCGAAGACAAAGCCGCCATCGACCAAAAAGAAGCCGCCTTGGGGCTGGCCGCGCAAAAACTCGGCGAGAAAATGTATGCTGACATGCAGGCATCCCAAGCTGCGCAGCAAGCGGGTGCGCAGGCGGCAGGGCAAGATGCCGGCAAAGCAGGTGACAAACCGCAAGACGACAATGTCGTTGATGCCGAAGTGAAAGAAGTGAAAAAAGCCTAAGCTTTCTAGCCTCACAAGCCGCCGCGTTGATCTGAAAAGGTCTACGCGGCGTTTTGCCAAACAACGATTGAACGAATAGTCACCACCATGGCCAAGCGCGACTTCTATGAAATTCTCGGCGTCCCTAAAAACGCCTCAGATGAAGACATCAAAAAATCCTATCGCAAAATGGCGATGAAGCATCACCCTGACCGCAATCAGGGGGACACGGCCAAGGCTGCTGAGGAGAAATTCAAAGAGGCCAAAGAGGCCTACGAGATGCTTTCTGATCCCGATAAGCGCGCCGCTTATGACCAATATGGCCATGCGGGCGTTGACCCGAACATGCGCGGCCCTGGCGGCGCTGGGCAAGAAGGCTTTGGTGGGTTTGCTGAGGCGTTTGGCGATATTTTTGGTGATGTTTTCGGCGGCGGGCGCAGCCGTGGTCAGGGCGGTGGGCGGCAAGTCTATCGCGGTGGCGATTTAAGCTACGCGATGGAAGTGTCTCTGGAAGAAGCGGCCTTTGGCAAAGAAGCGCAAATCCGTATTCCCAGCTGGGATAACTGCAATACCTGCGGCGGCAATGGTGCCAAGCCGGGCACCAAGCCCATCACCTGCACCACCTGCCAAGGCCATGGCCAGGTACAGATGCGCCAAGGCTTTTTCAGCGTCCAGCAAACCTGCCCCACCTGCAAAGGCACAGGCCGCTTAATCCCTGAGCCCTGCAACGCTTGCCACGGCGTGGGCAAGATCAAAAACAACAAAACACTGGAAGTGAAAATCCCCTCTGGCATTGACGACGGCATGCGCATTCGCAGCGCAGGCAATGGCGAGCCCGGCACCAATGGCGGGCCGGCGGGTGATTTGTACATTGAAATCCGCGTGCGAAAACACGAGATTTTTGAGCGCGATGGCGATGATCTGCATTGCCAAATGCCGATCAGCTTTGCGACCGCCGCACTCGGCGGCGAAATCGAAGTGCCCACCTTGTCTGAAGAAGCGGAAAACAAGCTCGGCAAAGTCGGCATTGATATCCCCGACGGCACGCAACACGGCAAAACCTTCCGTCTGCGCGGTAAAGGCATCAAGGGCGTGCGCTCCAGCTATCCGGGCGATTTGTATTGCCATGTGGCGGTCGAGACACCCGTCAAACTCACCGAGCATCAGCGCAAACTCATGAAAGAGTTTGACGAGTCCATTCGCAAGGGTGGCGCAAAGCATTCGCCCAATGAAGAGACTTGGGGCGACAAATTGAAGAAGTTTTTCACAGCTTGATTTGCTGACAAAATAGAGTTGAATCAGGCGCACTTTGGCGCTTGATCCAACTCACGATGCTGGTCACCCAACAACCGATTCTTCGCAAATTCTGGCATGCCGTTATGCCGCTCTCGCTTTTGGCAGATGGCCCCAAACCATTTACCTTGCTTGGCGAAGCCATCGTGCTCTTCCTCGATGCGCAAGGCGAGCCCGCCGCGCTGCGCGACCGCTGCTGCCACCGCACGGCCAAGCTGTCAAAAGGCTGGTGTGTGGACGCTGCGGGAAAGGCCTGCGGCCAAGGCAACCTCCAATGCGGCTACCACGGTTGGACCTATGCGCCCACAGGCCGCGTGATCCGCATTCCGCAATACGAGCCACAGCAAGAAATCCCTGCGGACTATAAAACCACCGCCTACCATGCCCAAGCGAAATACGGCTACGCATGGGTCGCGCTGGATGAGCCGCTGGCCGATATTCCTGAAGTTCCTG
>JANMDE010000312.1:0-3016 GCA_031376105.1 Variovorax sp.
TCGTGCATCAGCGCGATCAAGGGCGACACCACGATGCAGACCCCCTTCCCTTGCTGGGCCCGCACAATTGCTGGGATCTGATAGCACAGCGATTTACCGCCGCCGGTGGGCATCAACACCAGCGCATCACCACCAGCGAGCACCTGATCAATCGCAGCGCGCTGCTGACCACGAAATTGCGCGTAGCCAAATACATCTTGCAGAATTTGCTCTGGGGTGCTCAAGGTGAAAGGGGGTTGAGTGTCGGCATACAGCATGCCGGATAAGCTATCAATTGTAGAGCGCACTTAGCAGAATCTACGGGGGCAAAGGCCTTATTTGATGTTGAGAAATATTTCGACAGACTTAGCCCGCTTGCCATCGACTCGCCACTATCACAGCAATGGCGAGTGAACCCAACCAAATGGCCAGCCCCAATGCGCCGCCCCATTGCAAGGCGCTACCGCTCACCAAAGGGCCTACCGCACCGCCCAGCGTGTAGCCGGTGATCATGGCGGCGGTGCCCGAGGCCACGGCCTGTGCCCCCATACGAGCGTCAAAATGATGCGCCACGCGGATCATGGTCAGGGTGTAAAGCGCGCCGCCGATGCCGCCCCACACCACCGCCGTGGCATACAGCAGCCAAGGCGCTTGCGCAGAAAAAGCAAACGCACCACTGGCCAGCAGCAAAGCCGCGCCTGCCGCGCCAAACACTTGCTTTGGCGCAACGCGATCAGCGGCCAGCCCGGCTGGATACTGAAACACAAAACTGCCCACGCCCAGCGCCCCGACAATGCTCGAAGCCTGCGCCAGGGACAGCCCCAGCGATGCGCCATGTGCAGCGCTTACGCTGGAGAGCCCGGCTTCAAACACGCCGCCCGCAAATGCAATCACCACCAGTGCAGGCACGAGACGCAGCGCCTGCCAAGTGCTGCGGATCTGCGTGCCGCTGGGTTCGTGCGCAGGCGTGTGCTCGGCTTGGGTGAGCTTGAGGCGCAGGCCAATACCTAAAGCGATGAACTGCACCAGAGCAGCAACAGAAAGCGTCGTTTCCGCTTTCCAGCCTAACAATACTGGAACAAAAGGCCCCACGGCCAAGGCCGCGCCCAGCGCCGTTTGATACAAGCCCATCACATGTCCGCGCTGGTCTGGCGGCGCATGTTCGGCAAGCAGTGCCTCCGTAGCATTCCACACCGCCGCCGCGCCTATCCCACCCGCCACCGCGCTCGCACACCACCAAGCAAATGCATGCTGCGAATCTATAAAAGTGATATAGCCCAGCGTGCACACCGACTCCAGCGCCATGCCTGCCAAATACACCCGCCCAATGCCAAAGCGCGCAAACACGCGCGGCATCATCGGAATCAGCACTGCGATGCAAGCAAAAGGGATCATCGCAAACGCCCCCACTGCAGCCGTGCCCATGCCGCGCTGCTGGAGCAACACCGCCAGTACAGGCCCGAACATAGAAAACGAAGTGACCACCAGCGTGGTGGCAGCAGCCAGCCACCAGAATTTTTTCATGGTGTTTTCATTGGGCGTTAAATATCTGCAAAGTTGGTTCTCAAACGACGTGCACTCTCAACACTGGCCGCTTTTAAATCTGTACCAATGTCTAGCAGCGCAGCTTGCTCCCAGAACTCAATCGCCCATGTGCGCGCTTGCTCCTGCTCTTGCGCAAAGCCCGCAGGCATGAACTGCTGCCGCACAGGGGAATCGCTCAAAGCGCCCTGATAAATATCAGGTTTCCACATCATAGGCAGCATGTCGTACACAGGGGCAAGGCGAATCTTTGGCGTGATCACATCATCGACGAAGAAAGAGAGGTTGCCGGAATGCATATCCGTGTTGCCGATGAAGTGGCCGAAGGCGAAGATGGTGGCGATTTGGCTCAGCTCTTGTGCTGTTATCAGGCTTTGTTTGGCCAAAGCCTCGCTGGTCGTGACCCAATCCGCCCAACTACTTTTGACGAACTCATCGTGCAACGCTGAAATGGCGACAACGTGTCGCTTGCCGAACATGCCAATGCGGTCAAAGCGGACGGACTCCAGATAGGTACGCTGCGCGCTTTGCAATAAATGGGTCGAGGCTGCTGCAATACGGTGTTCAGATAGCGTTTGCAGTGCGAGCCTCTCTAGCATGAGCAAAGCACGCCAGCGCTGACCAAATGGTGTGCCATGAGGTGGCGTGAACTTCACGATGCAATGTCGCCAGCCTTCTGCATGTGAGTACTCTGACAAAAACTTTGGCTGTTCTCCGCCAGCGCTTGATGCGGCTGGAAGCGTGCTGCCGATCTGCTTTGCGCTCTGGTCATATTGATCGAGGCGTTGCGTTGCAAGCGTGCCGACCTCATCGATGATTCGGCCCGCTAGTGGGCTCATGCTGAAAGCCCCCGGGGGGTTTGTTTGATATTGGGCGGCGATATGGAGAATTTGCGCAAGCGACCATTGTTCGGGATCGCTAGGGAAATCTGGGCGAATGCGGGTATAGCTACGCCCAAGGAAACCTCTCGCTCGCATGGGTGTTAAAAACCAAGGCAAGCTGCGATGTGTGAGCCAATCCTGATTTGGACTCCGTGTATGGAGCCAATTTGCGTGTAAAAAGATCAGCTCGCCCCAATCGTGTTGCTTGCCTTCACTGTCTTCCCAGCCCAAACGTTGTTGCGGCTGCAAGCCCAGAATGTCTTGCTTGAGGCAATAGCGCGTGCTTCTTGCCGCACCCATGCGATGCACGCGATCTCCTAAAGCTTTTATGGCGAGAGAAATACTAGAAGCACTCTTTCCCGTGGCCGATGCCAATTGCGCAGCCGTGAGCGGCTCGCCGCGTGCTAGCAATGCAGCTATCGCTTCAGAAAGGTCAATTTTTGAGGGATTCATTCATAGATACTTTTATCGTAAGTATCTGTCAAATAAGGAAAAAAGTCAAATCTCGACGAGATAAATTCATAGATACTTGGTCTCGGCAGATGGCTGTTCAATTCCCCAACGGCTTGAGCAATTGCGCCACATCGTCTTCCGTGAACAGCGCTTGTTTGCGC